>JAZFUB010000325.1:0-5654 GCA_036447015.1 Thermoguttaceae bacterium
TCGAACAGACTCTCCTCGATCGTCAGCACTTCGCTGGAGCTGCAACTCATCAGCAAGACGTCGACCAGCCCTTGGCCGACGGTTACCCGGAACAGCACGCGGTAGGCGTCGAGAGACCGGAAACGGCCTTCCTGGGCTTGGTGTTGGGGATCCTTCCCGGGGGCGGCGATCCCGAATGCCATGTCGGCGTCTTTGGCGTCGGCCAGGATGAAATCGCCGCACGACGAATCGGCCAAGAGTCGCGCCAGTTTGACATCCAGTGATTTCGGCGATGGTGAGGCACTTGATGACATGGAAAGTGAATCGTGCGAGATTCCCATTTACAGCATGATTCGATCGGTGAACCGGCATCCGACGCGATAGACGGTGGTGCCGTTGCGGACGACTTCCGTCACGTTCAACACGCGAGCACGAACACGTTTCACCGTCGGGGGGCGCCCAAGTCTGACGATCAAGGTTTCGAAGGGCGGGCGACTGTCGGCGAAAAAGGCGAAACCGCCCGTGCAAATGTCGTCGCACTCGACCTCGAAAAACTCGATGTCCGCCGGAAGTCGGCCGCCGAACATCGGCGCAATCGACTGGCAATACGCGTACGGATCACGATCGCTCGAGCGTTGCTCATCGAGCCTGTTTTCGTTCGCAGGCGTGGGGGATGTTGAAGTGGGGGTCGGCATTGTCGTCTGTTTTTCTCTTGAAGCCGAGGATCAGGGGTGATCAGGGGTGAACACGGCCTGAAAAACGGCAACCGATCAGATAGGGTCCTTTCCCGTCGTGTTCCTTTTCCATGACGCGGATCACTCGAGCACTGAAGAACGTTAGCATCGGGTCCTGGCCGAGCGCTACGACCAGGTATTCGAAGTCGGGTTCGTAGTTGAGAAAGAAGGCGAATCCGCCGGCGGAAATGTTCTCGCACGTCACCTGGAAGAACTCCTTGCGCGCCGGCATGACGCCGCCATACATCGGGGCAATGAGCTGTTTGTAGTTGAACGCGCGTCGAACGCTGGTGCGGGCCTCGGAGCCGACGCTGCCGTTTGGCCATCGGACCATCCCGGGCTTCGGCAGGGCGCCGGTCTCGGCGGGAGCCTCCGTGCGTGTTGCGTCTGACGCTACCTCGCCGGGATGTTTGCTCGGGGGCGTGCTCGGAGCCTCGCCTCGTGTGGTGCTCGGCGGTGCCGTGCGTGAGGCGTCGTCGGGAGTCGTGTCGGGCGTCTCGCCGCCGGTGGGAGTTGGCCGGGTGGAGGTTAGTGTCTGTTCGGCCAGTTCCTGCCGAAGTTCTTTCAGCCGCGTGACCGATCGTCGAGCCAAGGTCTCTACCTTCTCGAGGCGTACTTCGGTTTCGATCAATTCGGTTCGGTCCGTACCCGTCAGCACGATCGATCGGATCGTTCCTTCGTCTTGGCACATCACGGAAAGAGACCAGTCGATATTGCGTCGGTTGCCGTCCTTCGTGAGCAGGAAGCTTTCGAACTCGCAGGGTGATTTGTCGGCAACACTGCTGCGAAGAATGCCTTGGACAAGGTCGAGTTCTTCGGGGACGACGAACACACTGGAAAACGCCTTGCCGGCGATCTCATTCAGTGCGAATCCCGTCACGCTCCGGCACGCCCGATTCAAGGCGATCAGTTTGAATTCGACGTCGATCTCGATCACCAACGAATCGACGTTCTGGAGGATCGTGGATGCAAGCCTCCGGTGGTTCTGCAATTGTTCTTCGGAGTGTGCCCGGGCAATCGAGTTCGTCAACAGGTGGGCGATTGTCTCCGCGAAGCAGATGTCTTTCTTCGTGAAGCCGTACTTGCTTGTCGTATAGACGCCGAGCGTGCCGAAGGGCTTGCTGTCGAGATGCAACGGAACGGTCAGACCGCTGATGATGCCAAGCTTGCGGAGAGAAAGGTCGGCGAATTGCTTCTGAAGGGGCAGGTTGTCGGCGACAACCGGTTGGGCCGTTTCCAGGG
Organism: Thermoguttaceae bacterium; assembly: GCA_036447015.1. Taxonomy (GTDB): domain Bacteria; phylum Planctomycetota; class Planctomycetia; order Pirellulales; family Thermoguttaceae; genus JAZFUB01. Next base: position 1,956 of record JAZFUB010000325.1, read on the forward strand.
CCGTGCCGGCCATCGAATCGGCCGCACTGAGAGACATCTTGTGGACGACCCAGTCGAGCGGTTTTCCGGTCTCTGTCGTCTTGGCGACCTTCAACATCAACGTGGTGCCGTTGGCAACGACTTCTCCGACGGAACTGAAATCGGACTGGAAGGTCGTCGCCAGCAAGGTGGCCGCGTCGGTGACGAGGATCGACTTGTCGGGATTCGCTCCGGCACGGCGACCAAACGCGAGTAGCGCAGCCCGTTGCCGAGTCTCGAGGTCCTTCGATTGCAGCCCGGGTTCCAGTTCGACCACGATCCCCCCAAGATCGTTGTCGCTTGGCGCGGTTGTCTGCTCAGCCGATGACATAATGGTCGTGCTCTATCTTGCCCGCAACCCAATGCGCGGTACGGTTACAGTACAGTACGTAGCAAAGCATACGTCCAATTCTTCGATCAGGACGCAGGATTATGGCGAATAGGCCGAATTTTCGGAGAAAAGCGTACGTACCGACCGGTCTGCCGAATCCGTGCTGCTGGATGGGACGCGAATCGCCCTACCCGCAGTTCCCTCGATATGTCACAATAGCTTACGTGGCTCGGTCGTGAAGAACTTTTCCGTTACTTCTTGGGATGAAATCCATGGATCTGAAGTCGATCAAACGCAGTGTCCGTTCGGGGTTGGTGACTGTTTTCGTGGCGGCGATGGTCTCTGCGGCGTTCGTCGGAGCCGCCGAGCGGGTCGACTCGCAGATCGGCTCGGGGGGGGCGGAGAGTGGCGATTCGAGCGAAAAGCCCGGCTTGCCCGAGTATATCGGTGTGCGTCACCTGCCCGGCGACGTGACGCTGGCCACACTATCCAACGGACTGACGGTCATCGTGCAGGAGAACCACGTCGCGCCGGTCGCCACGGTCCGCTGCTATGTCAAGAACACGGGCAGTGCCTACGAGGGCCGCGACCTGGGGGCCGGGCTGAGTCACGTCCTCGAGCATGTCGTCTCCGGCGGAACGACGACGCGACGTTCCGAGAAGCAGATCGAGAAGATCATCGACACCTTCGGCGGGGCGACCAACGCCTATACGTCGACCGATCGCACGGGCTATTACATCGATTGCCCGGCCAGGCATACGATGGCCGTCATCGATCTGGTGGCCGACGCGATGCAGCACATTGCGTTCGAGCCGACTGAATTCGAGCGAGAATTGGCCGTCGTGCAGCGGGAATTGGCCGACGGGAAGGTCAACCGGCAACGCGTGCTGTGGAAACTTCTCATGCAGACACTTTATACGGTCCACCCGGTACGTCATCCGATCATCGGCTACCTGGACGTGCTCCGCAGTACGACGAATCAAACGATCATCGACTTCTATCGCGAGCGCTACGTGCCGAACAATCAGGTGTTCGTCGTCGTCGGCGACGTCGAGACCGAAGAAGTCCTCGCCGAGGTTGCCCGACAATGGACGGGAACGGGCCGCCATCGCGAGACGTTCGTGCCCTTGCCGGACGAACCCGAACAGTTGACCCCGCGCGAGGCTTTTCAGGAGATGGACGGCAGCACGTATGATATCGTGCTGGCATGGCCGACCATCAAGCTGTCGCATCCCGATCTCTATGCGCTCGATCTGGCCGCCTATATTCTGGCCGAAGGAGAGAGCTCGCGGATGGTGCGGCGACTGAAGTACGAGCGGCAACTGGTCCTGTCGGTCGGTTCGGCCAGTTCGACGCCGGGGTACGTCAGAGGCTTCTTCGCCATTATGGCCAGCACGCAGCCCGAAAACTGGTCGGCCGCATCCGAGGAAATCCTTCGCGACGTCTATCGGCTTCGCGACGAATTGGTCAGCCCGGCCGAGTTGACTAAAGCCAAGAAACAGAAGGCGGCCGAGTTGGTCTTCTCTCAGCAAACCGTGCAGCAGGCGGCAGAGAGTCTCGGCCGTAATCTGCTCAGCAGCGGCGACCCGCTGTTCGACCGGTCTTACGTTCGGAAGATTCAAGAGGTGACGGCCGAGCAGATTCGCGACGTGGCGCGGCGATACTTCGTGCCGGAGCGAATGAACCGCGTGGTCATCGCGCCGCCCGGCGGCATGCCCGAACAAGCGACTGGCGGGTCCAAGGGTGGTGAGGGCGAAATTCGGGCGGTCCGGCTGTCGAACGGGCTGCGCGTGCTGGTCAAACGCCACTCTCATCTGCCGATGGTCAATCTTCAAGCGTTCGTGCTCGGCGCGTCGTTGGTCGATACGGAAGCGACCGCCGGCCGGTCGGCGCTGGTCGGCGCGATGCTCGACAAGGGGACCGCACGGCACTCGGCCCTGCAGATCGCCGACTACTTCGATTCCATCGGAGGACAGTTGTCGATGACTGCGGGCCGCAATACGGTCTTCGGCAGCATGACGACGCTGCGCGAGGACTTTCCCGAGGCGGCCGCTCTGTTCGCCGAATGCTTCACTCGGCCCGTCTTTCCCGAGGACGAGTTCGAGAAGGTCAAGACGCTGGCCCTGGGGGCGATTGCCCGTCGGGCCGACAGCCCTCATGCGGAGATCGTCGAGTTGTTCTACGACGCCCTGCCTTCCACGTCGCCCTATCATCTGATCCAGGGCGGCAAGGCAGAGACCGTAGGGCGGCTCAGCGCCGAGGACCTGCGGGCCTACCATGCGAAGTATTTCGTCCCGAACAACATGATCGTGACCGTCTTCGGCGACGTCGACCCCGACGAAGCCGTGCGGCTTGTCCATGAGCAGTTCGGGCCGCTCGAGGCGGATCCCGATTTCAAGCCGATCGAGTTCGATCGAGCGAACGCAATCGGCGAGACGATCGTGCGTCACAAAGAGACCGGCAAGCCGACCGGCATGGTGATGCTCGGCTATCCGGCCACGAGCATTCGCGACAAGGAAGACCATGCCGCGTTGACCCTGCTCGATGCGATCATGTCCGGCTACAGTTTTCCCGGCGGATGGTTGCACAACGAACTGCGCGGCGAGGGCCTGGTCTACTTCGTGCATGCGATGCAGATCACCGGCCCGGCGCCGGGCTATTTTGCCGTCATGGCACAGACGGCGCCGGAGAAGATCGACGAGGTCGTCGAGCGGATTCAGCAGAACGTCGAGCGAGCCAAGGAGGGAAAGATCAGCGAAGAGGAGTTCAAGACGGCCGTCCAGATGGTCCTTTCGCTGCATGCCCAGCAGAACACGACCATCGCGGCCCAGGCCCGGCAAGCCGCCTTGGACGATCTTTACGGTTTGGGCTACGGTTACGAAAAGACGTTCGACGCACGGATCGAGGCCGTCACGCTCGACGACGTCGTGCGTGTCGCACGCAAGTATCTCGACAAGTACGTGTTGGCCACGACCTCGCCGCAAGAGCGGCCGACGAACGACGATTCCGATGCCCGGTAAGGTGAGTGCCTTTTGGAAAAGGAGAATGACGATGTTGGTGCCGACGGCCTCGGAGGGCCATCGTACAATTTCCGCAAATCCTGACCGGCTGCAGTATAATTTCGGCTCTTCCGGAGAATCCGTGGGTAAATTGGGAGTGGTTTGCGGGTTTGAAGGTCAGGTTTTCTAAGGCATGGGAGGACAAGAAGAATCCAGGTTCCTCCGGAGATTTAGGGGTGCAACGAGATGGCAAGTACCGGTGCCTCTTCTCTGTTCACGCCGAACAGAGAAGAGGCACCGGTACTTGCCATCTCGTTTCGCCCCTAAACCTCCGGAGGAACCTGGATTCTT
>JAZFUB010000326.1:0-13604 GCA_036447015.1 Thermoguttaceae bacterium
CTTACCAATGGTGATGACTTGTCATTCACGCTGCCGGTCAACGACAATCCGGGCGTCGTTTCGGCGGATATTGCCGGCGACGTGCTGACGCTCGATTTCCTCGACAACCAGCACGGTGTGGCCAACATTACCGTTCGGGCGACGGACTTGCAGGGCGCGTACGTCGACGAATCGTTCCTTGTGACGGTTGCCGCGGTCAACGATGCCCCGGTCGTTGTTACGCCGATTGCCGATGTCACGGTTGACCAGGATGCGGCGGATACGGTCGTTGATCTGGCTGCCGTTTTCGACGATGCCGATATCCCGACCGACGCCGACAGCCTGACGCTCACGGTCGTCGGCAACGACAATTCGGGCCTGGTCAGCCCGTCGCTGGTCGGCGACACGTTGACGCTATCCTACGTGCCGGGCGAAAATGGAACGGCTAACGTCACGATTCGGGCAACGGACCAAGGCGGCCTTTGGGTGGAGGACACGCTGCTGGTGACCGTCAACGCCACGGCAACCGACGATCGGGCTATCGGCGAGACGACCGTCAACGGCACGGTCGTTTCTGGGGACCTCACAGAGACCGAAGTCGCCGATAACGTGTACGAAGCCATCCAAGAAGAGTCGTATGCGAAGAACAAGAAGAGCCGCCTGGAACATGTTTGGGACTTCAACGTTACGGGCGGCGCGACAGTCACGTTTAACGTCGAGGCCCACCATAGCTCGGGTGTCGACGATTTCGTGTTCGAGTACTCCACCGATGGGACCAACTGGACGACGATGTTGACCGTGAGCAAGACCGACGACGACAATGCCTACCAGGCCTACCAGTTGCCCGACTCGACGTCGGGGGCGGTTTCGGTTCGGGTCGTCGACAGCGACGCCTCTCGCGACGGCGGGCTGGAAACGATCTTCATCGACGACATGTTCATCCGCTCTGAAGGAGCCGCCGGAATGCCCGTGGTGACGATCGCGGCGACCGACGCGACCGCGGCCGAGCAGGGCGCCGATCCGGGCGTATTCACGGTCACGCGAAGCGGCGACACGACGGGCGATTTGACGGTCGACTACACGATTGGCGGAACGGCCGCAGGGGGCGTCGATTACGAGACGCTGACCGGCTCGATCGTCATTCCCGGCGGTTCCGCATCGGCCACGATCACGGTGACGCCGCTCGACGACGGCGACGACGAAGGAACCGAGACGGTCGTCTTGACACTTGTCTCCGGGGGAGGTTATGTGGTCGGCGCGGCCGAAAGCGATACGATCGCCATCATCGACAACGACGGTGCGGCGAGCGATGATTATGCGATCGGCGAGACGTCGGTCTACGGCACCGTGACCGGCGGTCTGCCGGATATCGGGGCCTCGGACGGCAGCTACGAAGCGATCCGGGAAGAAACATACAACAGGGGGAAAAGGAGCCGGCTGGAGCATCAATGGGAGTTCGACGTGACCGGCGGCAGCAGCGTGACGTTCTACGTCGAAGCCCATCACAACAGTTCGAACGAAGAGTTCCTGTTCGAGTACTCACTCGACGGCGAGAACTGGATCAGTATGGTGACGGTCACGAAGACGGCGGATGACGACACCTATCAAACGCACACGCTCCAGAGCCCGGTCAGTGGGACCGTGTTCGTTCGCGTGACCGATACGAACCGCTCTCGAAACGAGGCCACCCAAGATACGCTGTTTATCGACGACATGTTCTTCCGCTCGGAATAGAATCGTCGCTGAGAGATGTAGGGTGCGTCTGGACGCACCACGGATAACTGATTTGAAGTTGGTGCGTCCAGACGCACCCTGCACCTATCGGGCGTACGCCATCACCTCGACCAGATGGCGGCCCGTGTTGGCGGAGTTCCCCGTCTGGGTGACGCGAAGGAACCGCACCAGGCGTGGCTCGAACTCGCACGTAGTGCCCTCGGCCGTCGAGGGCCGTCGGTTGTCGCGTCGGTCGGCGACGGTGGTCCATGACCGGCCGTCGAGCGACGTCTCGACGAGGAAACCGTAGGATCTCGCATCGCCGAAGAAGGCCACCACGACGACACGCCCCACGTCCGTAGGCTTCTCGAGATCGACTTGCCACCAGGCCGCGCCGGGGTGCTCTTGGATGTCCGTCGCCCAGTAGCTATTGGTGTCGCTAATGCAGCCGTCGTTGGCCGCTTGGGCCGGATGCGAAGGCAGCGCGTGCGAGCACGTGACCGGCCGGTCGGTCGTCAGGCTCACGGCCTCGGGCTTCAACGCGTCGGCGTATCGGTCCCATAGCACGCGGGCCAGGGCCACGCTATCGCCTTGTGGCTGTGTGGGAAATGGCGTCTGCCGATCGGACCAGCCCTTCATCCACGCCCGCAACTTGCGGTCGGAAGCCTCTTTGTCGAAAGGTCGCTTGGTCTGAAGCGAGCGATGGTACTCGCCCAACACCATCTCCCATCGCTTGAGATAGTAGCCGCCGAGCATGCCGGCCCATTCCTTTCGGGCATAGTCGTCGATCATGGTCGTCTCGCCCCAGAGCGTCAGCCCGCGCCGGGCGTTCCACTCCATCCGGGCACGGTCCTCGTCGGTCGTACCCCAACGCCGTGCGTCCGAGAGCCATCGGCCCAGGAGAAACTCCTCGCGCGTCCCCAGCAGCCCGTCCAGGTCGCGGATCAGACGGAGGAAGTGCTTTGCCGCCTCGTCGAACGCCACGGCATCGCCGGCCTTCGCGGCCTTGACGATCCGGGCATGCAACTCGCCCGCTTGGTTGGTCAACACTTGTCGGCCGACGTTGACCAGATCGAATCGATAGGCATCCACGTCGCCCAACTCATCGGAGGCGGCCAACAAAGAGTGCCACGCCCGGGCCAGGCGGTGATTGGCGTACGGGGCCCCGCCACGACGGCCTGTCACCGTGGGAACATGATCGATAACCGACCGGGTCCGATTCGTGCCGTTGTAGACGGTATGCAACAGCGATGTCCAGGCCTCTTTCGTGTGTGCGTTGGATTGGCCGTAGCGATGGGTCGCATAGTCGGCGATCCACGCGTCGAGGTCGACCGGCCCGTCGCGCCAGGCCATCTCGTACATCAGATCGTGGACGACCGGGTTGACGCCCAGGCCCTCGTTGACGAACCCGAGCCCGGCGAGCCGGCCCTTCTGTGGATTGGCTCGGGCGGCCGGCAGATCGGCGTTGATCCGGTCGAGTGCCCCGCCGAGAAAGATCGTGTTCCCATAGTTCTGGATGTTGCACCAAACCCATGGTTTCCCGCTGAACGCGTTGGTTCGGCTCCACTGCGGTCGGTCCTCGCAGGCCAGATCGAGGCACAGCATCTGCTCGGCGGACACGGCACCGAGAAACGCCTCGATGCGCGGCTCGGTCCAGAACGACCGTTGGTAACTGAAGTTCCACGTTTGCAGCACCCAGACCGCTTGCGGATCGTGCTGGGCCATGCCGCCGTAAATGGCTCGGCTCATGTTGGCCAGGTCTTGCGGCTCGCCACTGGGCGGCGTCATTTCGATAAAGGCGTCGGCCGCATAGAGATGGCTCGTCCCGAACCGCTTCTCTTGCTCTTCCATCCAGATCGACGCGATTTTCGCGAACAGCGGATCCAACGGGTCGAGCAAGTGCGTGTGCCATTCGAGCCAGCGGATCTGATGCAGCTTCGCCTCCGGATAGAGCCGCTCGACGTCCCCGGGCACGTGGCCGGTGAAGCCCTGAAGGACCGGCGTCATCCCCAGTTCGCGCTGTCGGGCAACGATCTTTTGGGCCAACGCTTCGTGCCCGTCGATCCATCCGGCCGGCAACGGTCCACCCCAACCGTCGAGGCAGCCCATCCACTGGAACGGAAGATAAGGCGGGCCGGCAAGGAACGCGTCGATCTGCGGATCGGTCATACCCAACCGGCGGCAGACGGCCTGCCAAACGGCTTCCTGTCCGGTCACCGAAAGCGGCGTGTTGATACCATTGAGCGCCATCCAGTCGACCAGCCGCTCCCATTGATTCCAATCGTACCAAGGCAACGAGTATCCGAAACAACAGTAGTTCAGAAAGTAACGATGCCGAGCCCAACAGACGCGGCGCACCTTCGGCTCGACGACGGGCAGCGGATCGGGCAGTTCCAACTGATTGCCGCACAGCGAGACATGACAGCGGCAATAGTGCTTCAAATACCAGTTCAACCCCATCGCCATCGACACGCCCGTATTGCCGCGGATGACGATCCGGCCCTGGCGGCTCTCGATCTCGAACAGATCGCGACCCGCGTCGGCGGGGATGGTCTCGAACACAAAGCGATCGACGGCGTCGGGCAGCAGACGTTGCAACAGCGCACGGGCCGCTTCGACCGGTTGTTGCGTGGTTGGGTCGGCGGCCAGTGCAAGAGGACATGACACCGGCAGCACGATTGTCATCAAAAACAGCAGGCCGGCGAAACGGTTGATCGTGAGCATCATTGTCTCCACGAGGGGCTTCGGTTATGTGTTACAATGTGGCCCATGGAAAACTCTACGCCGCAGGCGTTTCACATCGAAGCCCAGGGTCGCGCAGCGCACCCTGGGTCGGGAGGTCCGGGTGACGAACGAACGCTGAAAGCGTTCCACATGGCGTTACGCGGCTGTACAACCTCGCTGAGGTTGATGTGGCTTTGCTCGACCGTTACCTAGGGTGCGCTGCGCGACCCTAGGCTTTGTTGTTAGACCCCCTTGGGGTCGGATGTCGACGATCTCTACTCGGAGTCGGCGGGGATCATGATACGAAAACCGACGTTGAACAGCCGCTGGAATTCCTCGTAACCGAGACGATAAGCGGCCGTCGATCGTTTGGGTCGATCGCGCCAACTTCCTCCTCGAACCGTGCGACGCCCGGCCGCGTCGACGTCCTCTCGTCCGTCGGCCGGGTCATAGGGATACGGGCGGTAGGCCGATCGGGTCCACTCGGCCACGTTGCCGTGCATGTCGCAGAGGCCCCAGGGGTTCGGCTGGTATCGGCCGCCTTCGCAGGTCAGCAGCATGCCGTCGTCGAAGCGTCGTTCGCGCGGCATGTAGTCGTCGTACTTCGTTGCGTTTTCATAAACCTGATCGACCGTGTAGGGGTTGCTGGCAAACTGGCGGATACTGACGTCGGCCATGTTGGCGAACTGGCCGAAATCGTCGTCGAGCCCGCCGAACCAGAAGGGCGTCGCGCTGCCGGCCCGGGCCGCGTATTCCCATTGGGCCTCGGTCGGAAGCGTCACCGGGCTGCCGGTCTTCTCGGATAACCAACGACAGAACGCCATGGCCCGGGCCCAGGAGACGCGAACCACCGGCTGCTCGGGCCGATCCATCGGATAGCCGTGGACGCCGAACTGATAAGCCTGCTTCGACTCGACATGGCTGTCGTGCCTCGGATCGAACCGAGCATACTGGGCATTCGAGATTTCATGCACGCCGATCCAGAACGGTTTTTCGATGTGAACCTTCGTCCGCGGCCGTTCGTCGCCAGGCCCGTCGAGCGAGCCCATCACGAACAGGCCGCTGGGAATCAGCACCAACTCAAGGGTCAGTTTGCCGCCCAAGTCGATGGTCCTTCGAACGTCGCCAAGGGCCGTTTGCTTCTCGGCCGCCTTTTCCGCGGAGAAGGGCCAATCGATCAGCCCGAGATTCAGCGGTCGTGGCGCCGCGACCGGCTCGGGCCGAACGAACTCGACCTGCCCGGTGATCGAGGTGGGCACGTATTCCGGATCGTCTTCGATTCCGCCGTAGAGTTCCAGCAGATCCATCCGCCGGGTGCCTTGCTGCTTGGCGCCGGCGTTGAGCACTTCACCCCAAGTTCCATGGTAGGGGCAGTTCATGTCGATCCAGGTGACGATTCGATCCCACGCCTCGTCGTCGAGCCTAACGCCGTGATGGCCCTTTTCGAGCATCTGGACGAGTTCGGTCGTGCTTGCGTGAAACTCCATGGGCGTGAGCAGATGGATGTCGCTTTCGATACCCGAGCGGCGCACATAGCGATGCAGTTCGGCGTAACCGACCGAGAACTTCCCACCCCGATTGCCACCGTTGCCGGCCGTGACCATGCCGAAATCCTCGATCATTTGGTCGCCGCGCAGATTCACCGCAACGGTGCCGTCATCGAGCGGTTCGCCGTCGTGGCAGCCGACGCAATAGCGATCGATGACCGGTTGGACCTCTCGCGAGTAGTCGAAGCCGCGTGTCTTGCCACGCCAGGGCTTGATGACCGACGCCGGACCGTTGACGGCCATCGTCGTTTTCGCCAGTGCCGCGCTGTTTTGCGATTCGTGACACCCGTTGCACTGGAGCACTTCGCCGGGCATGGCGGTCATCCAGCTTCGCATCAGTTGCAGGGCTCGCCCCTGGTGGTCGAGCGGTTGGACGGCGATCGGCATGTTGGCCGGCACGACGAACTTCGCCGACCCGTCTTCGCGGACCGGCACGGTGCCGAGCACGCGGCGCATGTCCCAGGGGCCGTCCATCCCGATGATCCCCAGCAGCCCGCCCATGTTCTGGTAGGAAAAACCGTAGGTAAAGATCCGCAACTGCTTGACGGTCCCACGAGGAATTCCGGCCAGGCCCGGGCCGTTGTAGACGTCGGCCAGGTAGACCGTTGCCGTCTTTTCGCCGGGAACGATCCGATCGCGAATGACCGGCGGTGTCTTCGTCGGTCGCAGCGGAATCGGCTCCATGAGTTGGTGCGTCTTGCTTTCTCGCAACAGAAGCATGTTGTCGAACACGTCGACCAGGTAGATGCCGATGCGCGACCCGGAACTTGGCTGCACCGCGGCGAGGAAATACTTGTCGCTCAACGCATAAGGGTGCAGGAACTTGGGCCAACTGCCGCCGACCAGGTTATCCGCCACGACCGGCTCGACCTTCTCGCCCCAGCCCGGGATCCGCTGGACCACGCCGTCGGCTTCGTGCCGGCCGACACTCACGTCGAAGACGATCATCTCGCCCTGCCGGGCAACACCGTGATGCCCGGTGATGATGCCGACGACCTTCGACGGGCTGTTCGGGATCGGTCGCGCATAGAAAATCGAATTCGGCCAGAGCGAATTGCTGCCGTAGTAGGCGAATTGGCTCGTGCCGTCGGGGTTCATCGAAAACAGCATGCGGCTGTTCGAGTGCGGCAGATCGGCGTATTCCCAACGCTGGTAGAGAATCCGGCCGTTGTTCATCACGCACGGCGACCAGTTGTGCTCTTGATCGAACGTGAGTTGACGGATGTTCTTTCCGTCGGCGTCCATCAGGTACGTGTTCGTCACGTGCGAGTTGCCGTAGACGCAAGGCACGCCGATCATGCAGGCGGTCGACGTGTAGATGATTCGCCCGTCGGGCAGATAGCACGCGTCGTAGCTGTCGACGTCACTGGGGTCGCTGGGCGTAATCTGGCGAAGTCCGCTGCCGTCGGTGCCCACCTCCCAAACTTGCCACCGCGAGTTGGCGTCCATCATCGACAGCAAAAGCCGGTCGCCGTCGAAGTGAACGTCGACGTCGCTGACCATCAGACCGGTCGGCGGTGTGAATCGCCGGGTCGTCTCACCGGACGGATCGGTCATCGAGAGGGTTTCGATCGAATCGTCGAACGATTTGGCGCGAATCTGCGAGTTGCTCTGCCAGTTCGCCGGCAGCCCGTTTCCTGGGCCTTTGCGCTGGACGAACAGGAGTTGCTCGAAGTCGATCAACGGGTTCGACAGCAAGACCTCGCGACGGAACGCCTCGAACTGTGCGGTCATCGCGGTCAGCTGCTCGATTTGCTCGGGCTGGTCGAGCTCGTCGGGCCGCAACTCGCCGAAGCGGTCGACGAACGTCTGCCATCGGGCTCTGTACTTTTCGCCATCGAACTGGTCGGGATAGGTCGTCGCGAGATCGTTGATCGCGCGCTCCAGCGGGGCCAGATTCTTGACCGCATCGGCCGCCACTTGCGAAAGCCCGGCCAGCTTGGCCAGTTTCTGCTTGCGCTCCAGGTCGGCCAGCCAGGCCTGACGCTGCTCGGGCGAGTCGAACAACTGGGGATCCTCCGGATCGGCCAGCACCTGCAACTCGACGAGTGTGGTCCAACCCCTTTTCGCAAGATCGGTTCGAGCGGGGGCGCCCGCCGAGGCGCGATAGGTCGGGTAGATGAGGAACTCGATCAGGTCGAATCGCTCTTCGGACAGGTTCCCGCCCGAGGTGTTGCGAATCGAACTGATGCAGGGCCCCCGGTCGGGACCGATCACCTTGTCGCCCGAATCGAACGTGGCGGCCGAGGGAAACTCCGGCAGCCTGTTCGCGTCGGACGACTTTCGGGCGAGCCGGATTTCGTAATCCTGATTGGTTCGACTATCGCTATTGGACGTGAGCACGCGGATCTCGCGAATCAGGCGTGGACGCCCGAGGTCGAAGACCACACGCGAGGGCCGCCCGTCGGGCAAATGAATCCGTCCCGTGCCGACCCAAACGCCCCCGGTACCGTCGGTCAGCATGGAGTCATGGCCCGCAGCAACGCCATCCGTAGAAAGGAGCTTCGCGCCGGGGAACTTCAGCAGATTGGCGTCGTCGCGAGACATCAGTTGTGCGTTGAACAGCGAGAATCCCTCGGCATTGCTGTCGAAGGATTCGGTTCGAACCTCGATCTGAGTCTTCGCGATCTGGGCCCTCGCGACGGCCGCGAACATGGGGCCAAGTGCGATGAGAAGAAGACTCGAACAAATCAGGCAAAACCGTCGGTTCGATTTCATGCTTCCGGTCCTTTCGTACATTGCGGACAAAAATGGCCCTGTTCGGCCTACTGGCTCAGACACGCATCGTCCAATCAGTATAATTCAATGCACCCCGCTTGTCATCCCGAGAGACCAGTAGGGTGGGCACCGCCCACCAAGACTTGCGTGACGTGTTTCTCTTGGTTTTTGGTGGGCGGTGCCCACCCTACCTTTTCAACGGGCCCCTAGGGGTGATCGACCGGCAAGATTTGCACCTGCCAGTCATCGGGGCCCTGCTGGGTCGCATTCACGTGAATATCCAAGAATCGCTCGATAATCTCCGCATGGGTCTTTGCGTGCAGGGAAAAGTCCATGGCCCGAAACGTCCCGCCGCCGGTGCCCTGCCACGCGCCGATACCCAGCGGTAACATCAGTTGGTCGGTCAGGTACCCGCCCACCGGCACATCGGCTCCCAGGTACTTGCGGGCATCTCGCAGCACACTCGATGCGACCTGCTCCGCCCGGACGCCAATCCTCCCGAAACCGGTACAGACTTCGGTCACGTCCGCCGATTCCAGTTCGATCATCACGACGTTGCCCGGCCCGTGCGAGCCTTCGATTTCTTCCACGCAGAAACACGACTCGTTCCAGCCGGTCTTCTTGGCGATCGTGTCGCACTCGCGTTGGGCGATATGCCGGGGCAGATTGGCGACGAGGGCCCGAACTCGCTGCGATAGGATCTCTCCCCGCTCAGTCAGTTCCAACGGGCCGAGCGAATCAACCGGGCTGATCTGCACTTCGAGACGCCCACCGCCGGCCGGATAGAAGCCGGGCCGTTGCAATGTTACTGCAATCTCCGGTCCCATGCGGGCAATCAGCGGGAGGTAACTTTTGGTCAGGAAATCGAACGGCGGCGCGAACGGGTTATGGGTACCGCCTTCGAGCGTCAGGTTCGACGGACCCCGGGCCACCATCAATGCCGGCAGAACGGTTTGCAGCACGAGTGTGGTGCTGCCGGCCGTGCCCACCGAGAAATAGTAGTCACCCGGCGTCACCTCACCGGGCCGAAACACCAACCGGCGCGAACCGATCGCCGCGCCTTCGATTTCGGCGCGACCGATTTGCGCGGCGGCCTCGGCAGCGGTCAGATGTTGGCGCATCAAGCCCGGCTTCTTTCGACCGGCACGGATGTTGTCGATCGCAAACGGGCGGCCGGTCAACAGCGACAACGCCAGCGAAGAGCGAACGATCTGGCCGCCACCCTCGCCATGCGATCCGTCGATGGTGATCATCTCAGCCATTTGCCCTGTCTGTCGATCCGGGCGGCGACACTGGGGCACCGTGGAAAAAGGGGACAGGCACCGAGCCGGAGGCATTTTCCATGGGTTTGGCATCTATCCGGGCTCGGAGCCAGTCCCCTTTTTCCACTCCACGATTCTATGACGAGGAAGCGGCTGCCCGGCGTGCTACGCGCAACTGTGCTCGGCTCTGGCTGACGGCCCGATCGCGAACGGCCATCAACTCGGGTGTGTTGGCCTTTCGGGCTTGGGCCGTGACGAGTTGTTCGTTGGCTACCGCTTCGTCGAGATCCTCGGCGGGGATGGCTCGGTTGGTCAGGATCGAGACGGTGTCGCCGAGCACTTCGACGAATCCGCCCTCGATGTAGAAGCGGTGCGTCTTCTCGGCGGCCGAGATGCGCAGCTCGCCGTTGCCGAGCCGGCCGATCATCGGGGTGTGGCCCGGGCCGATACCGATCTCACCGTCGTAGAGCGAAAGGGCCACGAATTCGGCCGGTTCTTCGCAGACGGTTCGCGCGGGCGTTACCACAATGCATTGGAGTGGAGGCATCGTCTTGGGCTCTTTCGGGTGGTCTCTTTCGAGTCGGCTCTTTCCGAGTCAGTCGCTTTTCTGCTATTTCACAGCCGCTTCCATCTTCTTCGCTTGCTCTTCGGCCTGCTCGATGGCTCCGACGTACATGAACGCTTGCTCGGGCAGGTGGTCCCACTTGCCGTCGGCGATCTCCTCGAAGCTTCGGATCGTGTCGTCCAGCGGCGTGATCTCGCCCGGCTTGCCGGTGAAGATCTCGGCCACGAGGAACGGTTGCGACAAGAACCGCTCCATGCGCCGGGCGCGGTGGACGATCTGCTTGTCCTCTTCGCTCAGTTCGTCGACGCCGAGGATGGCGATGATGTCTTGCAGTTCACGATAGCGCTGCAGGGTCATCTGCACCCGCCGGGCACAATCGTAATGGCGATCGCCCACGTATTGCGGATCCAACACGCGGCTGGACGACGCCAGCGGATCGACGGCCGGGTAGATACCCTTCTCGGAAATCGAACGTTCGAGGTAGATGAACGCGTCGAGTTGGCCGAACGCGGCCGCCGGGGCCGGGTCGGTCGGATCGTCGGCCGGAACGTAGACGGCTTGGACCGACGTGATCGCACCCTTGTTGGTCGAGGCGATCCGTTCCTGGAGCTGTCCCATCTCGGTCGCCAAGGTCGGCTGATAACCGACGGCCGACGGCATCCGCCCCAACAGGGCCGACACTTCGCTGCCGGCCTGCGAGAAGCGGAAGATGTTGTCGACGAACAGCAGCACGTCAGACCCGGTCGAATCGCGGAAGTATTCGGCCATGGTCAACGCCGACAGGGCCACTCGAAGCCGTGCACCGGGCGGTTCGTTCATCTGGCCGAAAACCATGCACGTTTGCTCCAAGACGCTACGGCCCGTGTCACCGATCTTGGCCTCTTGCATTTCGAGCCAGAGATCGTTTCCCTCGCGCGTCCGCTCCCCCACGCCGGCAAAGACGGAATAGCCGCCGTGGGCCGATGCGATCCGCGCGATCAGTTCGGTGAGGATAACCGTCTTGCCGAGGCCCGCACCGCCGAACAGGCCGGCCTTGCCGCCGCGAACGAACGGCGTGAGCAGATCGATCACCTTGATACCCGTCTCGAAGATTTCGGTCTTGGTCGACAGGTCGGTCAGGTCGGGCGCATCGCGGTGGATGGACCATCGCTCGTCTGCCTCGACCGGACCGCGTCCGTCGACCGGCTCGCCGATCAGATTGAACACGCGACCCAATGTCGCCTCACCCACCGGCACGGTCACCGGGGAGCCGGTATCGAGGCAATCCATGCCGCGAACCATGCCGTCGGTGCTACCCAGGGCCACACAGCGAACGCGACTGCCGCCGAGATGCTGTTGCACCTCGCCGAGCAGTTTCACCTTGAGGCCCTTGTGCTCGGACTCGATCTTCACGGCATTGTAGATGGCCGGCAGCTTGTCCTCGGGAAACTCGGCATCGAAGGTCGATCCGATGATCTGGGTTACGTGGCCCATCTCTTGTGCGATAGTCGACATGGCGTTCTGGCGGGGTTGATGGTTTTGTTGTTATCTTAAGCGAGTGGAAGGGTTGAGTTCTTATCCGGTAAGGGCTTCGGCACCGCTGATCACTTCCAACAGTTCGGAGGTGATTTGGCCCTGTCGGGCCCGATTGTAAATCATGGTCAAATGGCTAATCATCGAATCGGCGTTCTCGGTGGCGGCCTTCATGGCCATCATCCGAGCGATCTGCTCGCTGACGGCCGCGTCGAGGAAGCACTTGAACAGTTTCACCTTGAAACTGGTCGGGACGATCTCGTCGAGGATGCTCTCGGCCGAGGGGAGGAACTCGTATTGCGACTCGGTCGGTGACAGTTCTTCCTCTTCGGCCTCGGCCCCGCCCAACTCGGTCAGCGGCAGGAGCGTTTCGATGACGGAGTGCTGCCGGGCGAGCGATTCGAACTGGGTATAGGCCACGTCGAGCCGGTCGATCTGGCCCGTCTCGAACGCTTCGAGATATCGTGTTGCCAACACGTCGACTTCCTCGAACGTGGGCTTGTCTTCGAAATGGGTGAACGTCTCGTTCGGCTGGATTCTTCGGAAGCGAAAGGACGAGATCCCTCGTTTCCCCGACACTTCGAGCGACGGCTCGGGAATCGTCTTCTGCATTTCCTTCCATCGGGCAAACGCACGCCGTTGCACGCTGCCGTTGTAGCCGGCGCACATCCCGCGGTTGGCCGTGAGCACCAACAGGACCGCCCGTTTGGGCTCGGGCCGCTCTTGCAGCAGTGGATGGCTGACCTCGGTTCCGGCCTTAGCCAAATCGGCGACCAGTTTGGTGATCCGATTGGTGTACGCACTGGCAGCCTTTGCCCGTTCCATCGCGCGGCTGAACTGCGCGGTGGCGATCAACTCCATCGTCCGCGTGATCTTGCGAATGTTGCGGATCGATTTGCGACGTCTGTCAAGTGCTCTGGCTTTGGCCATCGGCTTAGTAGCTAGCTGTTAAGGGGGCACATCGTAGGGTGCGTCCGGACGCACCATGAATCACGTTTTGTAGCTGGATTCGCAAGAATTCAGGCGAACGCGGCGCCGCCTGAATTCTTGCGAATCCAGCTACTCGAATCTACACGGTTGCGGTCGACTGTATTCTATCGGCAAAGATCTCTTGGAACTCGGCCAGTGCCTTTTCCAGTTCGGCGATCGAGTCGTCGTCGAGTTGTTTCGTGTCGGTAATCTTCTGCCACATCGGCTTCTTATGGTCTTGGATGAACTTCAAGAAGGCCACTTCCCAGGCGTGGACTTGGTCGAGGGGAACGCTGTCGAGATGGCCGTGCGAGCCGGCGTAGATGCTCAGCACCTGGTCGGTCACGTGCAACGGCTTGTAAAGGCCCTGCTTCAACAGTTCGGTCATTCGGTAACCACGATCGAGTTGCGCCTGGGTGGCGGCATCCAGATCCGTTCCCAATTGGGCGAAGGCTTCGAGCTCGCGGAAGGCGGCCAGGTCCAATCGCATACCGGCGGCCACTTTCTTCATCGCCGGGACCTGGGCCGCACCACCAACGCGAGAAACCGAGATACCCACGTTCATCGCCGGTCGTTGCCCGGAGAAGAACAGGTCGGGTTGCAGGTAGATCTGTC
>JAZFUB010000327.1:0-12053 GCA_036447015.1 Thermoguttaceae bacterium
GCGACGCCGGCCCGCTCGATTGGTTCGGTAGTTCCGTCGCCATCGACGGCGACGTGGCAATCGTCGGGGCGCCCGACGACGACGGGCCGGGCATCTTCGATTCCGACTTCGGTTCGGCCTACATCTTCCGCTTCGACGGCAACGCGTGGGTTCAAGAGCAAAGACTCGTGGCTGCCGACGCGGGCTACGAGCACCACTTCGGCAATGCCGTCGCGATCAGCGGCGACACGGCACTGATCGGTGCCAACTATGACGATCAGAGTGGCACGCTCAGCGGAGCCGCCTACATTTTCCACTTCGACGGTAACCAGTGGGTCCAGCAGCAGAAACTCATGGCCGCCAATGCCGAGCGCTCCGATTTCCTCGGCCACTCCGTTTCACTCAGCGGTGAGATGGCGGTCCTCGGTGCGGTCGGCGACGACGACGGCGGGACCAATGCCGGCTCGGCGCTGGTCTTTCGCTTCGATGGGCAGCAGTGGATCGAAACGCAGACGTTGATCGCCGACGACGCCGACCGGGGCGAGAGTTTCGGCGAGTCGGTGGCCATCGACGGCACGACGTTGATCGTCGGCGCCCGATCGGAAGACCATGCCGGACCCTATAGCGGCGCGGCCTACGCATTCCACTTCGACGGCGATCAGTGGACCCAGCAACAGAAACTGACCGCCTCGGATGCCGACCGCTACGACAGTTTCGGCCAGACCGTGGCCGTCAGTGGGCAGATCGCGGTCGTCGGGGCCTATGGCAACAGCGACGCCGGGCCTTCGTCCGGTTCGGCCTACGTGTACGAGTTCGACGGCACCCAATGGACCGAGCAACAGAAGCTGCTCGCCGGCGATGCCAATGCGTCCGACCGGTTCGGCACGACCGTGGCCATCGGCGGTCGCCGGGTCATCGTCGGGGCCGACGGTCATGACGCAGGCAGCAGCAACGCCGGAGCCATCTATGCCTTCTCCTTGATACCGGCCGACGATTTCGCAATCAACGTGGGCGCGGGCGATCCGTTGGTGATCTCGACGGCCACCCCCGGCGACGACCCGGCCGAGCCGGTCAATCTGCTCGATCCGATTCTTGAACTGTTCGATCCCGACGGACAACTCGTTGCGACGGATGACGACAGTGCCGCGGATGACCGTAATGCAAGGCTGACGCATACGGCGACCACCTCGGGAACGTACCGGATTCGCGTCCTCGGTGCCAACCAGAGCGAGGGTGACTACGTTCTGACCGTCGGTGGGAACACAGGCGGTCTCAGTGAGTTTCGCGTCGAGGCGACCGACCCGACCGACGGTGACTTGGTGCCCTTCGTGACCGATCGGGTTTCTGTCGACTTCGATCGGCCGGTGTTGCTGACCACGTTGGATCCGGAAGATCTGCTCATCGACGGGATCCCCGCGGTCGCTGTCGTGGCCGTCGACGCCGACACGGTTTCTTTCCTGTTGCCCACGATGGCCGAGGGGCCCCATACGATGGTCCTTGCCGCCGGCGCGGTCGTCGATCTGCAAGGGCTGCCGGTCGAACGGTTCGAGAGCCGGTTCGTGATCGACCTGCCGCCGCCGCGCGTCGTCGAGTCGTCGGTTGTTGAGGACAATCTTGTGCCGCTCGGTGCGTTCTTGTATACGGCCCGATTCGATCGTCCGTTGCAGGCGTCCGTGCTCGACTCGGCCGACGTCCGCCTTCGCGGCGTGCTTAGCGGAACGTACGAACCACTGGCACTGGCATACGACCCGGCTACAATGACGCTGTCGCTACAATACGAGGGCCTGATCGACGATCTCTACACGCTCACCTTGCTGAGCGGCGACGGGCAGTTCGAGGATACCGACGGGAGGCACCTCGACGGCGAGCCGCGAGAGACGACCACGGTCCCCTCGGGCGATGGCGTGCCGGGCGGCCATTTCACGGTCCGATTCGCTGCCGATGCGACCGCGATGCCCGCTGCCATGTCGTTCGGCTCGGTAGCTCCCGCGGGCAGCCTGGTCGCGCGTCGCTCGATTGCCGGCGCGATTGGAGCCGCCGACCAGACCGACCTGTTCCCGATCGATCTGGGCTCGGGCCAAACGGTGACGGTGGTCGTCGAACCGGACGCCGGTCTGCTGCTCTCGATCGACCTGATCGACCCCGACGGTGTAATCCTCGGCAGCGCCACCGCCGCAGCGGCCGGGCAAGACGTCGTGCTGCAAACGGCCCGGACGACAACCTCGGGTTCCTATCGCTTGGTGCTGGGCGATGCCGGATCGACGGGTGCCACTGGCGTCTCGCCAGTGCAAACCGGAGAGCACGGGCAAGATGCCCGTGGCACGTATCGACTGGAAGTCATCCTCAACGCGGCAGTCGAAGAAGAGTCGTACGACGGAACGCCGAACGACGAGGCGGCCGCGGCCCAGGATCTCGACGCCTCGTCGATCGAACTCGGCTTGGGGGCGACCGATCGGTTGGCCGCGATTGGCCGGATCGTTTCGTCGGAAGATTGGTACCGCTTCACGCTCGACGACCGTCAGCCGGCCACGCTTGCGTTGAAAACGCTCACGCCGGGCGGTCGCGTGACGCTCGACCTGTTCGATTCGACCGGCAACCACTTGGCACGCGGTGTCGCGTCGGCCGCGCTGGACCAGGTGATCGGCGACTTTACGGATGCCTCCGACGATGCCGCTCCCGACGCCTATTTCGCACGTGTCATAGGCAGCCCGCACACGGACTACAGCCTGGTCGTCACACGCGGCGCCGGCTTCGACGTCGAACCGAACGACGACCTCGACGCGGCACAACCACTCGGCCGGTCGGGAACTGTTTTGGGGCATCTGGCCGCGCCCTACGTGCCGACCGGCCAGGCGAAAGGCCCTGCTCGCGAGCCGATCGTAGCCGGAGTCGCAAGACTTCGGGTGAGTAACGAAGACGCCCGAATTCTTGCGAATCCGGCTACGACCAGGCGTCTGATCGTGCGATACCACGATTCCAGCACAACCATGGCGAAGAGCGCGGCCGTCGGTGCGATCGGGGCCGTCGGCGGCACCGTCGTCCGTCAGTTGCCGCTGATCGACGGTGTCCTGGTCGAATTGCCCGACACGAAGGCCGACCTTCGGGCCGTCGCGGCGATGCTGTCGGCCGATCCGTCGATCCTTTACGCCCAGCCCGACTATGTTCTCGACGCTTTCGACACGTTTCCGAGCGACCCCTCCTTCTCGGATCTTTGGGGGTTGCACAACACGGGTCAGACGGGCGGCATCGCGGACGCCGACATCGACGCGCCGGCGGCATGGGACATCGCCACCGGGCGGTCGGAGGTCGTCGTGGCGGTGCTCGACACGGGCGTCGACTACACGCACGAGGACCTGGCGGCCAACATGTGGGTCAACCCGGGCGAAACCGCGGGCGACGGCATCGACAACGACGGCAACGGTTACATCGACGACGTCTACGGCATCGACACGGCCTATGGCGATTCGGATCCGATGGACGGCTATTTCCACGGAACGCACGTCGCCGGCACCATCGGCGCGGTCGGCAACAACGGGATCGGCATCGCGGGCGTCAATTGGAACGTCCGGATCATGGCCCTGAAATTCCTCTCCGACCGGGGTTCCGGTACGACATCCGACGCGATCGAAGGCCTGCAATACATGACTCGAATGAAAACCGACTACGGTGTGAACATCGTGGCGGTGAATGCCAGTTTCGGCGGCGAGGACTTCTCGCCCGCGCTGCGGGATGCAATCGAAGCGGCCAACGATGCGGGAATCATGCTGATCGCTTCGGCCGGCAACGATGGCAACAACATCGACCCGGGTGACGCCGATGCCGTGCCGACGTACCCGGCCGCCTTTGATTTGGAAGGGATCCTTTCGGTGGCCGCCACCGATCACGACGACCGGCCCACGTGGTTCTCCAACTACGGATCGACTTCGGTCGACCTGGCCGCACCGGGGGCCGATGTGCTGAGCACCATGCCGGGCAACAACTATGCGACCTACAGCGGCACGTCGATGGCCGCCCCGCACGTCACCGGCGCCGTGGCCCTGGTGGTGGCCTACAACCCGGACGCCACCCTGGCCGAAGTGAAATCGGCCATCCTGCGCAGCGTCGATCCGGTGGCCGCATTGGAAGCAATCACCGTCGCCGGCGGACGGTTGAACCTGGCCGGTGCGCTGTTGAACCTGGGCGATCCGGGCGACTACTATCGCGTTGACGTGACGGCCGGCGACACGCTGCTGATCGAAACCGGTACGCCGGGTGACGGTCCGTTTCCGACGCAGAATCGCCTCGATCCGGTCGTTGAGTTCTACGACCCCGGCGGTCTTTTGGTCGCGGCGGACGACAACGGCGGCTCGGACGGACGCAACGCGCGGCTGACTTACGAAGCGATTCTCGGCGGGAGCTATACGGTGCGCGTGCTGTCGGCCGCCGAAAGCGGCGAATATGTGCTGCACGTCGAAGGCCACTCGGGCGACCCGGCGCCGCTGTTGGTTGACCACTCGGACCCGGGCGACGGCGCTGCACTCGATGAGGCACCCGAGACGATGACGGTCACCTTCAGCGATGCGATCCTGTTGACGAGCCTGGAGGCCGGCGACCTGACCGTCGACGGTCTGCCGGCCGTCGGCATCCAAGAGATTCTCGACGGTCGGACGGTCGTTTTCGAGTTGCCCGATCTTGCCGAGGGACCCCATTGGGCGGCCATGGCGGGCGGGTCCGTGCTCGGGATCAACGGCATGCCGGTCGAACGGTTCGGGGTGGGATTCGTCGTCGATCTGACGTCGCCGCAGGTGGTTGCATCGACGCTGGCCGAAGGCGACGTCGTACCGGCGGGAACCCTGCGCTATGCGGCCCGATTCGACGAGCCGTTGCGGCAGCCCGACCTGGCAGGTTCGGCCGTGCGGCTCGTCGGGCTGCTCAGCGGCTCGCACACTCCCGAACTGTTTCACTACGAGCCGATCACTTCCACGCTGTCGCTCGACTTCACGGACCTGCCCGACGATACGTATACGCTGACGTTGCTGAGCGGCGACGGTCGTTTCGAAGATGTTGCCGGCAACGACCTGGGCGGTGGACACTTCGTCGTGAACTTCATTGCCGACGCGGACCGAATCGACGCCCAACCGTTCGAGCGACTCGAACCGCTCGGTGGTTTGATGTACCTGAGCGGGGAGAATGCGGCCGTGATATACTCCGCCTCGGATTCCGACCGGTTTACGTTTTCGGTGGAAGGCGGCCAAACGATCACGGCCGTGGTGACCCCGAGGGATCCGACTGCGGTGATGCAGATCGAATTGCCCGGCCTCTCCGGCCCGATCACGTCGCCGGCGCCTGGCGAATCCGTCGTATTGCCGCCCACCCTATTGCCGGATGACGGCACGTACGAGATCCGCATCGCGGCCGACCGGTTGACTGCCTACGATGTGCAGTTCGGCCGGAATCTGGCCATGGAGACAGAAGGCAACGTGCTGGCCATCGACGACTCGCTGATCGATTTGGGAGCCCAGCGCTACGGCCTGCTCGGAACCAGCGGGCCGAACGACGTCGACGAATATACCCTCGATCTGACCGGCATGACGGGCCGCACGATCGATGTCGTACTGGCCGGGCAAGGCCCTCATTCGACAAACCGCGTCGATTTCTCGACGCAAACGCTCGTGCTGCTCGACACCGACGGAGTGACGGTGCTTGCCACCGCCGCGGTCGATCCGCTTGGACCGACGGCCGGCAACTTCGATCTGGCAATCCTTGATTTTACGGTACCCGCCGACGGTGTGTACACATTGCAGTTTAGCTCGTCCGTCGAAGGGGCGTATGGCATCGTCGTCACCGTCGGGTCGGTCTTCGAGAGTGAACCGAACAACGGGCCGGGCGATCCGCATCGACGTTTGGATGCAGCAGGTTCCACGGCCCTGGGGCATCTGGGCGTCAGCACGCCGCTGCTTTTCGCCGCCGAGTGGGAAAGCTGGACGAAGCACATCATCCACACGATCGATCCGCAAAGCGGCGACGTCCTTGGCAGTTTTCCCGCCCCGATCGTTGCTCCCTCGCACGAAGCCTGGTTGAATCTGGCATTCGACGGCGAGCGGCTCTACTACGGCACGGGCCAGTTCGGCAACGAGATCTATGTGCTCGATGCCCGCGACGCAACCGTGTTGGATCATTTCACCGCCGCCGAGTCCGAGTCGGTCGTGGGCCTGGCATGCCTTGGCCGCGAACTGTTCGTCATGGACGAGGCGGCCGATCAGATCGACGTCTACAACCTCCGATCGTTCGAGTATCTCCGCTCGTTCAGCACGGCCGAGACACTCACCGGGCTCTCCGGCAGCGAGACCGAAGGCGTGCTCTACGGTGTGGACTACTTCACGAAGCAGCTCGTGCGAATCGACCCGACCAGCGGAGCCGTGCTCGATCGGGGGCCCTTGGGAACTCAGTATTCCTGGGGTACCGCCGTGGTGGGCGATGAGATCTTCGTGGCCGAAAGTGGCGGCTATGGCTCGCCATGGCAGGAGATCGTCGTCTACGACGTTGGGACCTATGCGGAGTTGCGGCGTTTCACGTTGCCGTTTGACACCGCCATCGGAGGCCTCGGCGGCGACGGTGTTCCCGCCCAGTTCATTCCCGAGGGAAGCGGGCTGACCGGCAGCGGTGAAAGCGATTGGTACGAACTCGATCTGGTCGCCGGCGATGCGGTTATCGTTTCCACGCAGACGCCGCTGGACAATCCAAATGGCTCGCCGTCGAACGATCTCGACCCGGCCCTGTCGCTGCTCGACCCCGACGGGCAGACCGTGGCGTCGGATAGTGACTCGGCCGAGGACGGAAAGAACGCTCGAATCACGTTCGTGGCCCAACGAACGGGCACCTATCGAATCGGAGTAACGGCCGAGGCGGGCCGGGGCGAGTACGTGTTGCATGTGGCCGAGGCGGCCGAAGTGGTCGGCCGGGCCGTCTTCTATAACGATTCGGCCTGGGATGGAAACGACGCGGCCGCCAATGAGGCCGACGACATGGCCGTCGCGACCGACAAACGGGCCCTGCTGCCCGGCGAGACGGCAACCTTCGCCAATTACACCAGCTACGCAGCCGGTATCAACGGCATCATGGTCGACGTGCGCGGACTGGCCGACGCTACGAACCTCAGCCCGGCCAACGACTTTCGGTTCAAAGCAGGCAATACCAACGACCCGAGCAGTTGGACCGATGCACCCATGCCGACGAACCTCGACGTGCGCACGGCGGCGGGCACCGGCGGGTCCGATCGAATCACGCTCGTTTGGCCCGACCATGCCATCGAGCAGCAGTGGTTGCAGGTGACGGTGTTGGCAACCGCCCACACGGGCTTGGTCCAGAACGACGTGTTCTACTTCGGCAATGCGCCGGGAGAAGCAGGCGATCAAACGATCAACACGATCGTCAACGCGACCGACGAGATCGTGGCTCGAAACTTCTCGCACGGCCCGCTCAGTCCGGCCGGTGTGGACGATCCGTACGATTACAATCGCGACAAGCTGGTCAACGCCTCGGACCGGATCATCGCTCGAACGCATCAGACCAACCCGCTTACCATGCTGCGATTGATCACCGCTCCGTCAAATGATGCGTCTGACGAACAAGCCGGCGAGCAAGTCGCAATCGGGCCGACGCTTTTCGACGGGTCGAACGATTGGCTCTATGAAGTCGAGCGGACGGGTGCGAAGCGTCGGGCATCGCAGCAGAAGAGCCGAGTGGAAGAGGCCGTCGAGATGCTGTTGGCGTCCGACTGGTCGTGAGTCATTGGCGAGTGACGCATTGTTGTTATACTGCTCGCGGGCATAATCTGCGGTTTCGTACGATGGGCCTCCGAGCCCGTCGATCGCCAGTCAGCGCCGACGGGCTCGGAGGCCCATCGTACCATTCCCGCAATTCCTGACCGTCTGCGGTATATGTGGCTGTTCTACATCACTGTCACGAGCCGGATTCTCGCGGGACGGGAATGTCGGCTTCCTCCCCTGTGACGCCGTTTCCAACGCGAGAGCGATGTTTGCAAAGCCGTGTTGCGGCAAACGGCCGACCTGCTAAGATGCCCGCCCTTTCGGGTTCCTTCTTCCACGGATCGTCCCGGGCGTGTTGCCTGCCTTCCGTGGTTCTTATGACCAACGCCGCCGTGACCATGTCGTCACCGTCGACCAGACTGGCCGAACCGCTTTCTCGCCGGCATATTCCGGCCCTGGATGGGCTGCGCGGCGTGGCGATCCTGCTCGTGCTGGGATTCCACTTCGCGGCCGCCTTTCCCCTGGTGCCCGAGTCGTTCGCCGAGCGCCTGGTCGATGGTCTGCTGCAATCGGGTTGGTGCGGGGTCGACCTGTTTTTCGTGCTCAGCGGGTTCCTGATCACCGGAATCCTGTACGACACGAAGTCGACGTCGCGCTATTTCCGTAACTACTATGCGCGGAGGGTGTTGCGCATCTTCCCCCTCTATTACGCGCTTCTGATCGCGTGTTTCGTCGTGATTCCTCGATTGTCGCTGCTATCGACGGCCGATTGCAGCCGAATTTCGGCCGATCAGCCCTGGTATTGGCTCTTCTGCTCGAATCTGAAGATCGCGATGGACGGTTCGCCCTCGTTCGGGTTCGTCAGCGGACTGGCTGCCCTGACTTGGTCGCTGGCGATCGAGGAGCAGTTCTACCTGATGTGGCCGTTGCTGGTGTTCGCCTGTCGCCGGACTACACTGCTGCGGATTTGTGCCGTCATGGTTGTCGGCGCATTGGCCCTGCGGGTCGGGCTTATCCTGGCCGACGTGCCCCGAGCGAGCATTTATGTGCTGACTCCCTGCCGGTTCGACGGGCTGGCACTCGGGGCCGCGATCAGCCTTGTGCTTCGCGGGCAGATCGATCCCGAGCGGATTCGATCGATCGCGAGGAAAGTGCTCGTCGTGAGCGGTGTCGCCCTTGGGGGGATCTTCACATGGTACGGGTCGCTGCATGCGGGCCTCGCGATCACGCAAAGCCTTGGTCTGACACTGTTGGCCTTTCTTTTCGGGGCTCTGTTGACACTCGCGGTCCTCTCTTCGCCGGAAAACCGAATCGTTCGAATAGCGAACATGCGGGGGCTGCGTATCTTCGGCAAGTATAGCTACGCGATCTACCTGCTCCATCAATTGGTGTTCGCGGGCATCGAGCGAGCCATCCCCCCATCAGATCTGTCGCGATGGCTTGGTAGCGGCCTGCCCGCCTATTTTGGTTGCCTCATCGTCGTCTCGGCGCTCTCGTTGCTGGCGGCCATGGCAAGCTGGTATCTCTTCGAACGGCATTTTCTCCGGCTGAAGCGGTTCTTCGAGTATTCTCCTAAGAGTCCACCGGTCGGTGGCCAACGGCAGCCCGGTCATGCCCCCAGACGACGCTCGCGCCTGTTGCAGGCAGCCCCGAAGGGGCGATAGTCAATAGCCCAGGGCGCAAGCCCTGGGAGTCAGGGCCTCCATAGCACAAGAGCCCCAACGGGGCGGCAGAATGACTGCCCGGATCGCTTCTGTCGCCCCTTCGGGGCTTGTGATCGCGTCGCGGCGAGCATCCCCAGGGCTCACGCCCTGGGCTATTGACTGGCGCCCCTTCGGGGCTAAAGGCCATCGCTCAGCGGCTTTCGCCTCACCCCCTTCCACAGCGGTAATCGACCGGGGGCCGCTTGTCAAACGTCGTACAAATGGGTAACCTCACCCGTTTGGGATATAGTGGGGGTCTTCTGTCATGGTTGCCAAACGGCCGGATCAAGAACGCGTTGTCATTACGGGCGTGGGGCTTGCTGCGCCTAATGGCAACTCGCCGGCCGAATACCGCGAGAACTTGCTTGCCGGGCGCAGCGGCGTCAGCGATTACGAGATCCGGTACTTCGGTCCCACCGTGGCCGGCATTTGCGACTTCGACGAGTTGCGTTACCAAAAGCGCAAGGAAGTGCGGCGCGGCACCCGGGCCGGAAGCGTCGGCATCTATTGTGCTCACGAGGCGATCGCCGACTCGGGACTCGATTGGGACAACATCGATCGGTCGACCGTCGGCATCTACGTCGGTGTGACCGAGCATGGCAACGTCGAGACCGAAAACGAGATCTACCTGATCAAAGAGTACGACTACGACACGCAGTTCTGGTCGCACCACCACAACCCTCGTACGGTCGCCAACAACCCGGCAGGCGAGATTTCGCTGAACCTGGGTATTACCGGACCGCATTACACACTCGGCGCGGCCTGTGCGGCCGGCAATGCGGGCATCATCCAGGGAATGCAGATGCTGCGCCTCGGCGAGTGCGACGTGGCGCTCGGCGGCGGCGTGTCGGAGAGCATTCATACGTTCGGGATCTTCGCCAGTTTCAATAGCCAGGGCGCCTTGGCCAAACACGACGATCCGGCCAAGGCCTCTCGCCCGTTCGACGTCGATCGCAACGGCATCGTGGTGGCCGAGGGCGGTTGTTTGTACGTTTTGGAGCGATTGCCCGATGCGAAGGCGCGCGGCGCGAAGATCTACGGCGAGGTCGTCGGCCATGCGATGAACAGCGACGCGACCGACTTCGTGCTACCCAACCCCCAGCGGCAGGCCGCATGCATTCGCTTGGCACTGAAGCGAGCCGAGTTGAATCCGGATCAGATCGGCATCGTCAGCACCCATGCGACGGGCACCACCACGGGCGATGCCCAGGAGGTGAAGGCACTGAAGCAGGCTTTCAACGGCAGCGGCCATACGCTGTTCAACAATGCAAAAAGTTTCATCGGCCACGCGATGGGAGCGGCCGGGGCGTTGGAGTTGGCCGGTAATCTGCCGGCACTTAACGACGGCGTGTGCCACGCCACGATCAACCTCGACCGGATCGATCCAGAGTGCGACCTGCCCGGGCTGGTGGCCAACGAGCCGCGTGAGGCGGGCAAAGTGGATTACCTGTTGAACAACTCATTTGGAATGCTGGGCATCAACTCAGTCGTCATTGTAGGAAGAATTTGAGCAAAGGACGGTAAACGTAGTATGACTGCTGCCGAAATCAAGCAGGCGATTCTCGACATTCTTGGTGACATCGCGCCCGACGAGGACCTTAGCGACCTGAAAGCGGACGTTGCCTTTCGCGACCAACTCGAATTGGACAGCATGGACTTCCTCGACATCGTCATGGAGTTGCGCAAGCGGTATCGCATCCAAGTTCCCGAGGAAGACTATCCCCAGTTGGCCAGCATGGGCAGCACCGTGACGTTTCTCGAACCGTTGATGAAGGACATTACGTCTTAGAACTCGTACAGGAATAACTTCCCGATTCAGTTCTTGGGTGTTGGCTTTGAGCAGTGAGCTTTGAGTCATGGGCTTTCCCACTGCTCATAGCTCATAGCTCAAAGCTCACTGCTCATAGCCAAATAGGGAAGTAATTCCTGTACGAGTTCTTAGTAACACAGGCCGAAGTAGCCGAAGCGCCCCTGCTGGGCATTCGCGACTGGGTATTTGCGTTCGGGGCATTGGCGGCTGGGCAAAGCCATGTACGACACGATCATCATCGGCGCCGGCATGTCGGGTTTGGCAGCCGGCATCCGCTTGGCCCATTTCGAGCAGCGCGTCTGCATCCTCGAACGTCACTCGACGATCGGCGGGCTGAACTCGTTCTATCGGTTCGGCGGGCGGAACTACGACGTCGGATTGCACGCGCTGACGAACTTCGTCCCCAAGGGTACCCGGCGCGGACCGCTGGCCAAGCTGTTGCGTCAACTGCGTTTTGCCTGGGACGAGTTCTCGCTTTCGCCCCAGTTGGGCTCGACCATCGCATTTCCCGGCATTCGGTTGAATTTCTCGAACGAATTCGAATTGTTCCTGTCCGAGGTGGCCCGGCATTTTCCGCGAGAGAAGGACGGACTGAAGCGGCTGGTCGACGAGCTATCCGACTACGACCAACTGGGCCAGGCCGACACGGGCCAATCGGCCCGCCAAGCCGTTGCCCGATACATCGACGACCCGTTGCTGGTCGAGATGATCTTTTGCCCGTTGCTGTTCTACGGCGGTGCGAGGCAGCACGACATGGATTTTGGGCAGTTCACGATCATGTTCCGCGCGATCTTTCTCGAAGGCCTTGCCCGA
>JAZFUB010000328.1:0-6483 GCA_036447015.1 Thermoguttaceae bacterium
ACCCAGTTCTTGGCAAACCCGGTCCTCGTTCTCGGTGGAGATGCCCTTTGCAATGATCTCGCAACCGAGTTTGCGGCCGGCCTCGACAATAGATTGGATCTGCCGCTGATGCTCGGGATCGTCGCAAAGGCCGCGCACCAATGACTCGCTGAGCTTGATGAAATCGGGAGGGATTTCCATCTGCTGAAGCAACTGTACGGCGCGGGCGGAAAAGCCGTCGTAGGCAATGCCGATTCCCAGCTTGCGAAGACGGTCGCGGAACTCGCGGCAGTGCGGCACGTTGCTGGCCGCTCCCTCCGGCAAATCAACCACCAGCCGCCGTCCGCCCGAAAGCACGTCGTGCAGCCGGCCAAGCGATTCGAGTAGCCGATCGGAGCCCAATTCCGAGGCATCGAGACCGACGAACACGAAAACCGCCTCCGGCAGGTCGGCCGACTCTTCGGCGGCTACCAAGCGTTGCAACCATCGCAGCCGTCCGGTAAGCCGGCAGTCGGTAGCCAATACCGTTCGCTCGGCCACCGCTTGAGGGCGGTCCTCGTCCAAGTCCAGTGCTTCATAACCCATCGGCCGCCCCGCTGCAAGGCCGACGATCGGCTCGAAGAGTATTTGAATGCTGCATTGTGCGGTCATCTCTTGAAGCCGGCGCACGGCCCGGATAATGCCTCGCGGAAGGTCCTGCCTGACGGCGTCGGATTGGCCGACAGCGGGTTGGACGACTCCCATCACTTGCGTAACCGTGGTCTTCGCCACTCTCGAAGACAAACAGAAGAAGCCGAATTCCACGTTGGCGATCAGCAGCACGTCGCCGTCACTGAGCACCGCCTCGTCGATCTTTTGGCCGTTCAGGTAGGTCCCGTTGGTGCTGCCGAGGTCCCGGACCAGAAAATCCTCGCCGTCGCGCAAGATCATGGCGTGTTCCCGCGACACCCGGGCGGAGTCGATCGTCAGTTCGGCCGAATCGTTGCGGCCGATCGTAAAGGGCAACGTGGCCAGCGGGGTCTTCTCGGGTACCGATCCTTGCGCGCAATAGTGTTCCAGCCAAGGTTCGTCCAGCGCAACTTCGTCTGTAGTTTGTGTTGACATTGTAGCTTGTGTTGACATTGTTACCAATTGTGGTCTAAACATCCCCCGGCGGCGTCAGCCCGCAACGGAGACCCCGCAACGGAGACCCCGAACTGTACGGTGGCACACGGCCAACATACCTGTAACTAGTACTTCGCATCCAAGTATAGCATCGGTTTCGCCAACCAGTCCGCCAGTGGGGTGAGTTTCGGCGGCCCCGTCGAAAGAGAATGGGTCGAGGCGCTTTTTCGGATGGCAACGGCTGACTGACAATGTTCGTGAAAAACTCAACGATGTTTGAGGTTAGTAGGCTAGAGTATCAAGAGAGCTTGCCCCTGCGAGCCCACCGACGCCAATCGATAGCCGAAGTTTGCCCCCGTGAGCTCTCCGGCGAAGGATTCATGTTTGATGACATCGCAACCTCTGAAAGTGCTGATTGTAGCGGAAGATCGGCGGATCCTGCGGCAATCGTCGAAATCACTCGAGGCGTTCGGCTACACCGTGCAACAAGTTGCCGACTGGCAACTCGCTTTGGCTGCCCTCGACATCTACTCGCCCGAAGTGCTGATCGTCGATTCCGAGCCGAATCCACGTGCGGCTTTGGAGTTTTGCGGATCGGCCGACCGGCGCGTCCGTTCCGGACACCCGTACACTTTCCTGATAGTTGGGCGGCCCACGGCCCAAGAGTTGACCGAAGGGCTCGAAGCGGGCGTCGACGACTTCCTGGAAAAACCGATTGTCCATGGCGAGCTACTGGCCCGGCTCAGGACGGCGGCACGCCTGTTGGAGTTCGATCGCAGGGTGGCACAACAGGCCGGCGCCGACCTGCTGACTCACCTTCCCAGCCGTGTGCTGTTCTGTGATTTGCTTCGCCGCATATTGTCCCGAAACAATCTCAATCGCGAACCGGCGACCTGCGTCTTGGCAGACCTCGACTATCTCGGCCGAATCAACCACCTGTACGGCTATCCGGCCGGCGACAAGGTGCTTCGGGAGGTAGGCGAGTTGCTTACCGGCTTCTGCCGCCAATCCGACTTTGCGGCCTCCTTCGGCGGCGGCCGGTTTGGCGTATTGTTGAACAAGACTTCCGAAGATGAAGCCACCACGTGGACCGATCGCGTCCGCGAGGCCCTTGCCGAGACGGAGTTTTCCGTGGGCGACACCATCGAGCGGCTGACGGCCAGTTTCGGCATTGCCGCACTGCAGTGCGGGCTTGAAGACCCGGAAGAGGTCATCGATCGGGCAGCCGCCGCACTGAAGGTCGCCAAACATTCCGGCCGCCATTGTGTGGTACGCCATGGCGAGTTCGACGGCGATGCCGAGGCGTGGGCCGATTTCGGCGCACCCGGAAAGTTGTTCGACTGCACCGTGGCCCGGCACATCATGACGCCTTGCACGACAGTGCTGCAGGGTGAGTCCACCATCGCCGCTGCCTCCGACCTGTTCCGTCGCACCGGGGCCGAGGCGTTGCCCGTGATCGACCAGGGCGGCAAGATGGCCGGTTTGCTGCTGAAGCAGAGCGTGTTGAGCGGTCCGATCGGCGTCCAACTGGCATCGCTTCAAGTCCGCGACCTGCTGACCTGCGACGTTCCCGTTTACGACGAGGCGACGAGCTTCACCACGCTGCGAGACTTCTTCACTCGCGATTCGAGGTCGCTCGTCGTGATCGTCGACGACGACGTGCCGACGGGCTTCGTCACACCCAACAGTCTCGCCGCGCTGAGCAGCCCACCTGTGACCGACCGCTTCGCCCCCACCGGACCGCTCACCGCCGGCAGCCGGTATCTGATGGTGCCCGATCTATGTCCCTTGGACGGTTTGCAGTGACCGCAAAGGCAGATTACTTCAGTTGCTTGCCGACCGGTCCGGTGAAATAGCTCCGCACCACGCGGTCGAAATACTCCGTCTGCAACTCCATCCGCAGATCGTTGTAAGTGCAGTAATTCTGAATTTGGCTCAGCAAATCTCGCGGGTGGCAGCGGCGCATGGGGCGATTGAAGGGTCGATAGTGCGTCTCGATCAGGTAGTCGATCAGCTCCTTGCGGTATTCGCACCCGAACTGCCGCGAGTAGAGTTGGAACAGCCGATGGAATTCTTCCTCGTTGGCGTCGGTGATTTCGATCTTATAGGGTATGCGGCGCAAGAACGCGTCGTCGACCAGATCCTCCGGATCCAGATTGGTCGAGAAGATGATCAACTGCTCGAAGGGGACCTGAAACTTCCGCCCGCTGGCTAGGGTGAGGTAGTCGTACCGGTTTTCCAAGGGGACGATCCAGCGGTTGAGCAGTTCGGCCGGCTCGATCCGCTGGCGGCCGAAATCGTCGATCAGCAGGCAGCCGCAGTTGCTCTTCAGCTGCAGCGGCGCCTCACCCACGTTGGCGTGTTGGTTGTAGCGGATCTCCAGGCTGTCCATGGTCAGCTCGCCGCCGACGACCACCGTCGGCCGGTGGATCTTCAACCAGCGCCGATCGTGTTCGGTTGCCCTGAGAATGCTACCCTCGTCTTCCCTGACCGCCTCGTGATAGGCCGAGTCGAACAGCTTGATCAACTGCCCGTCTTCGATCAGCGTTTGCGGAATCCAAATGTGCTGCCCGAAACAACTCGTGATCCGTCGCGCCAGCATCGATTTGCCGTTGCCCGGAGCACCGTACAAGAACAGACCCGCCCCGGAATTCACCGCCGGGCCGAGGTCTTCGAACAGGTTCGGGTCGATCGAGATGTCGGCGAACGCCTTGAGCAGTTGTTCTCGCTTGGGGGCCTCGGCGCGAATCGTCTGGGCATCGACCGAAAGCACGTAATCGACCAGCGGCACCGGTGCCGGTCCCACGTAGGCACAAGCGGCCATGGCCGCCTGGGCCTGCTCGCGCCCCTGCTCGGTCAACGTGTAGTGATAGTCGTTCAGCGGTGCCGCTCCCGTGTGTGCCAGGAACTGGCGCGCCCGTAGCGTTTGACAGAGCCCTTCGAGGATCCCAAACGGCAGACAGATGTGCTTGGCAATGTTGCGGGCGCTGTTGGTGCCCACGATCGCCAGGTGCTTGACTATCAGCGATTCGACCAGGGCGTTGCTCAGCCCGGTGTCTTCGATCGTTCGGGGCGCCTCGGGAAGAAAACCCTCATCGGCCATCAGCGCTGCCAGCAGCCCGTTGCGAGATTCGGTTGTCGTGGTCGACATGACTTGGCGTATCCGTTTTCTACTGACCGCATTCATGCGGTCGTTCAGATCGGCCGTCCCTTAAGCTCGATTCTGCTCGACCGCGCACACAACCATCTGGGTCAACAAGAGTATAGCTCACCGCAAACCGCTTGCTGGTCGACCGGGCACACCCGATCATGCCGAGGATCCGGCCGACGGTTCGCTTCAGGCGGTGATCGAACAGCGGAAGAATTCTCGGTTCCAACCCCCCGGAATTTTCATCAGGTCAATCGATCTTCACGATGAAGTTGTGCGAGACGCCCGTTTCCTAATGTTGTGAAGATAACGGTTTTGCAGGCCCTTTCCCGCCGCAACGTGGCAATTCCGGCTGCCTCACCACCTCGATTGAGTATCTCCCCAGCACTATGTACTACGCCGGCGCTTGCCACGTAAACTCTTATTGGGCAATGCGTTACGAGCGACTCGCTGACGCACGCCTGATCGCATGTCTCCGGAAACAGTGCCCGATTGCTTGCGTCTGTCCCCTAGATGTGGTATGATTCTCATCGTTCTGATAATAGGGAACATAGAGGTTGATTGGCCTATGCCGATTTTGTCGGCGGAAGAGGCATGCGGCACAAGCGGCCGCCGGTATGCGGTTTGACAACGATGGGTTCCTTTTTTCGTGGAGAAGTAATGATGAGAACATTCCGAGCGACACTGCTTCTTTCGGCCGTCGGACTATTGTTGCCGATTGGCGGCTTGGCACACGCGGCTCTGGTCATCGACGGCCAACTGACGGGCGTCGACGTGGGCTATACGGCCATCGATCCTCCCATTGGTCCCGGTGGCGGTTCGACGACCTATAACGCAGACGGCGACTTCACATTGGTCGGCGGTGGTGCAGACCTCTGGAACACCAGCGATCAATTCCACTTCGCGTATACGCCGCTGTTGGGCGACGGGTGGATCACCGCCCGGGTCACCGGGTTCGAAAACCTCACCCCCGACCCGCTCAATCCGCTCGATCCGGTCGACCCCGACGCGATCAACACCTGGGCCAAGGCCGGCGTGATGATCCGCGGCGGCGACCCGGTGTTGTGGCCGGGGGACGGCTCCGATGCCAACGCGGCCATGATAATCTCGTATTCGAATGACGCCAGTAACCAACATCGGCTCAGTCTGCTCGCCGTGACGGCCCGCGACGACGTCTTCCCGCCGTTGACCCCTCCGAGGGCTCCCGCCTGGGTTCGCGTGGCACGCTTGGGCAACCAGATCGCCTACGCATTTGCCGAGGACGATCCGGCAAATCCCGGAACACCGCTCGAGTGGATGACACCGTTCGCCGTCGAAACGTTCGTCGATCCGATCACGGGGGACCCGACCTTTGGCGAAACGGTCCATATCGGATTGGCCGTGACCTCGCACGACATCGCCAGAGTGACGCAAGTCGGCTTCGACAACGTCGACGTTGTCGCCGTCAAGACGCTCACCTTTGACGCCGAAGGCGACGCGTTCTGGGACGACGCGCGTTGGGGAATCGCCCCGCCGAACTATCCCGACGGCTCGGTGCAGATTGCCGCAACTATCGACACCACCGGTCAGGATCCCATCGACGTGGTCACCGTCCGCAACGCGGAATCGGCCTTCTCTTTGAAGTTGCGGGCCGGGGCCACCGTGGCGCTGAATGCCGGCACGAGCCTGGCACTCGATTCGCACCTTGACGGGGCCGGCGGCCAGGTCAACCTCGGCGCGGGCTCGACCCTGCAGATCGACTCGATGCTGGGGGTGGGCAGCAGCCTGACGCAATTGGTGACCGACGGCTCGGCGACGATCAATACTGCCAACACGTTGGCCGTGACCAACTACGTCGACACCGTCGAGAGCACGCTGACCGTCACCGGCGGCGGGACCTTGGCGTTCAACGCGGGCACCGGTTCCCAAGGGGCCGGGCTGACACACTTCAACGTCTCGGGGGCCACGCTCGAGTATCGCAACATCGATCCGGCCAGTGCCAATCCGCTCGGCGGATCGCCCTACGAAGTCACGCTCGATAGCGGCACTCTCACGATGACCGCCGGCCAACTG
Source organism: Thermoguttaceae bacterium (assembly GCA_036447015.1). Taxonomy (GTDB): domain Bacteria; phylum Planctomycetota; class Planctomycetia; order Pirellulales; family Thermoguttaceae; genus JAZFUB01. Next base: position 6,284 of record JAZFUB010000328.1, read on the forward strand.
AACGTCTCCGACCAACTGAGCCACTTCGGCTGGAACAGCCGCGAGAACGGCTGGAACGACATCCAGTTCCTCGACGGCAACGGCGGCGTGATGGCAATGACGCCCGACGGAACCGGCGATCCGCTGAACAGCGGCCCCGGCTCACGCGGTCTCGATTTCGACAACGACGCCGATTTCATCACCACCGGCGCGATCGGCGT
>JAZFUB010000329.1:0-3841 GCA_036447015.1 Thermoguttaceae bacterium
TGCGGCCCAGGAACGTGTAGTAGTTGCTGAAGTCGGGCAGGATCATGTAGCCGTCGGACCCGAAGAAGATCGCGCCGACCAGGTCTCGATAGTTGACCCAGGGATACGTGGTTCCCATGCCGGCCTCGGGATTGGCATAGCCGGTTCGCGTCTCGAAGCTGACCAGGAAATCCGGATCCTCGAACTTATAGGTGACGCTGAGTTCGTTCGGATGCGTTTCGTTGCAGGTGGGGCGCGAGTAGTTTCCGCCCATGGCCTGGATCATCGTCGGGTGTTTGTCCAGTTTCAGGGCCCAGCGAATCATGTCCAGTTGATGGACGCCCTGGGCGCCGATCTGGCCGTTTCCGTATTCCTTGACGAACCGCCACCGCGGACTGTAGGCCAGCCCGTTGAACGGCCTCTCTTGAGCAGGCCCCTGCCAGAGATCCCAATGCAACCCGCCCGGAATCGCAGAGAACTCGTTCTTCCCACCGGCGCGGTATTTGAAAGCGATCGCCCGGGCCATATAGATCTTGCCAATGACCCCTTCGTGGAGTTTCCGGATTCCTTCGCGGATGGCGGCGCTGGATCGAGCCTGGGTTCCGTGCTGGACGATCCGACCGTACTTTCGCGCGGCGTCGACCATCATGCGGCTTTCGGTCATGTTGTGGCCGCCGACCTTCTCCAGGTAGACGTCCTTGCCCGCCTGACAGGCCCAAATCGTCTGCAAGGCATGCCAGTGGTCGGGCGTGGCGATGCTCACCGCGTCGATCGAGTCGTCTTCGAGCAATTTGCGGAAATCGACGTACGTGGCGGGACGCTTGCCCGTGGCCTTCTCGCATTCGGAGGCCCGGTCCGCAAGTGTTTTTTCGTGTACATCGCACAGAGCGACGACTTCCACATGGTCGTCGGCCAGCTTCTGCAACGACCGAAGATGACTTCGCCCACGTCCACGCACCCCGACCACCGCCACGCGGATTCGCTCGGAGGCTGAGGCTCGGGACTGGGCCATTGCCCGAGCGGCGACGACTGTCGCACTTGCCGCCGCGGATGACTTGAGGAAACGACGCCGACTCTTTTCCTTCGAATTCACAACGTATCCTCCTCGTTAATGTTAGCCGTCGGGCTTGCCCGACGCTGGGTTTACGCAATCAGACCGTTAGCCGTCGGGCTTGCCCGACGTTGGGGTCGGAAGTGTCGTTCGGCTCTGCCACGGCAGCGACGGGCAAGCCCGACGGCTAACATCACACTTCACGCAACGCGGCATCTCTGCCGCATTGTACCGCAGGGTGAGAAGGCTTGGCAAGCAACCGTGACGCTGAATCCTCGCACAACCGGCAGAAAACGCTTTCCCTTTCCCGGAAATCGCCTATACTTATAATAGGTGATCTAGCTCCAGCCCTCCGGCATCGTGTCCCATGGGAGGATGAGCCATGAAATCGCAGACTCGCGAGGAGCCGGAGATTCTGGCCGCTGCCGAGCGGCAGATGCAGACCTGGGTTCGGACGGCCCAGATCGAGGATCGTGCCATCCGAACGCGACACTCGCGGCGGTTGGTCGACCGCGTCGAACCGTATATTGCCCTCTCGCGCGAAGAGGGCGCCGGCGGCAGCGAAATTGCCCAGGCGGTCGGCCGGCAACTGGGCTGGGAGGTGCTCGACCGAAACCTTCTAGACCGCGTGGCCGAGCGGTTCCACCTCTCGCGTCCGATGCTCGAGATCGTCGACGAAACCCGTATCAACTGGGTCCACGATGTGCTGGGCAGTTGGATGGATCGGCAGGTGATCCCCACGGAGAAATATGTCGTCCGTCTGGCGTGTGTCGTGCTGGCGGCGGCACGCGACGCGAGTCTGGTCCTGGTGGGGCGCGGAACGCAGTTTCTCTTGCCCCGCGAGAAAGGCCTGACCGTGCGGATCGTCGCACCGCTGAAATATCGCATCGACCAGGTCATGCGGCGAGAGAATCTGTCGAAGGTCGAAGCCGGGCAACTGATCGAAGAGCGTGACTGTGGCCGGCGCGAGTTCGTCGAACGCTATTTCCACCACGATATCGACGACCCTCATCTGTACGACCTGACGATCAACGTCCAGCGGATGGGCATCGCCCGTGCGGCGGAGATGATCGCTGAAGCATCGCAGTCGAAAGAGTAGCGATCCGATCAAAGCATCTCAGTCGTCATCGGTCGTCTGCTTGGGCGCCGGCGACTGGAACCGGATGTCTCGCATCATGATGACGCCCTGGTCGTCGATCGCACGGACGCGCATCTTGTCGGACTCGACCGTTCGCTGGAGTTCCTCGTAGGGGAACTCGACGCACGTCGGCGGCTCGGCCGTCTCGTACATCGCCTCATGCTTCATCGTCGTGGCCCCCTTGTCGAATCCGATGAAGCGCAGCCCGCTGGCTGCCTGGATGGTCATGCGGCCCGCCTCGTCGTCCATCGAGAGTCGCGGTCCGTCGATGTCTTCGTACTGTTTGGCGTCCATGTCGAACCAGCGGATCGGCTGCAACGCCAACGCCGAAACGGGGGCCCAGTAGGCGATCTGGTCGTCGGTGAACGCGAACGGCTCGGGATGCCGTGCCATGGGCGGATCGACGAAGGTGAACAGGCGGCCGAAATGATCGAACCCGCGCGTCATGATCCCATGACCGTCACGGCAGTGAAACAGCCCCAGTGCATGGCCCAACTCATGCAGCGTCGCGCCGATGCCGGTCGACGCGTTGGCCCAAAACGTTCCCCGGCCGGCGCTGTCGTCAAGCACTTGCGAGGTGTCCATCCTCCGAGCGTCACCGAATGCACGAAACACGTCGTCGAGTCCGCTTGGCCAGGTGAAGAATCCGCCGCTGCCGAACAGCGCCAGCCCACCGCCGCCAAGGGCCGTATGACCGCGGGTCTTCTTGGTCTTGCCGTCATAGCGAGTGTAGGCCGGGATGACGACGTTCATCCCGATGTTGGTGGGAAAGTCTTTGCCCAGTTTGCGAAACAGGTGGCCGAACCACTCGACACCGTTCATCTCGTAGTAGAATTCGGCCGGGTGCTCGCCCTTGACCGTGTGGACGATGACCTGGCCGTCGTCATCCAGTTCGAGATTGAACGTGATCCGGCCGAAGCCCGCCTCGTGCATTCGGTCGGCCGTAAACGTCTGCATCAGTTTCAAGGCCGTACCGAGTTTCGCGGCGTAGTTCTGCGGATCGTTCTTCAGTTGCGTCTGGTAGTTCGTCTCGCCCGTGTTGTCCGTATGATAGATCGCGCGGACGACGTAAGGGTTGGTCTGCGGCTTGTAATGGAGCACCAGCGGCAGCCGATGCTCACCGGCGCGCAGAACCAGTTCGTTGCGGCCGGGGACCAACTCGGCCAGCGCCTTGAAGCGGCCACTGTCGACCAGCCCGACCAGACGCCGCGTCTCGCGACGAGAGGACCGGTTGACGATCACCAATCCGTCCACGTCCGAATCGGCCAGTTCGCCGCGAATCAGCGCCACGGGATACCGGATCGTCTCTCCGCCATCGAAATTCAGGCCACGAATCGCCGGCTCGGCCGCCACGGTGTCGGCAGCGAACGCCAGAAGAACGGTGAAACAGATAACCGACCGGCAGAGCGACCGGTAGAATTGCAGTCGAAACATGGTAGTGACGCCGAGTGGTGAGGGAGCGGATCAAAACATTCAGACTAACCGCAACGGCAATCACATGCAAGCGCGATTACCGCAAAGCGGTTGAACAGCAAAGCCCAGATGTAACGATGATTGTCAAGTGGCGTCGGGCGTGATGACGCCGGTTTTTTAGGGTGGTGGCATGGATTTTACTGGGTGGCTGAAGGATTACGGGTTCCTCTTCTCTAGCTGTCCCGAACGGAGGTTCACGT
>JAZFUB010000330.1:0-9024 GCA_036447015.1 Thermoguttaceae bacterium
CCGGTGCCTCTTCTCTGTTGCCGGGCCGCCATAACTCCAAGACCAAGGACTTCGGCGCATTGATGAGCAGAGAAGAGGCACCGGTACTCCCCCTGTACGTCTCCCAGGTACGCATTAGTGCGATGAGCCCGAATTATCAACCTATCTCCACTAGTTTGCGGATTTTATTTCCTCATCCGGGTGCCCCCATATAAAACAGCAAATTCACGGTAAGCGTGAGCGGATCGCCACCCCCCTGTCGATGAATCGCCACGGGCAACCTCGCGAGCCTTCCTTCCTCGACGGCTCCTGACACCACCGCCTGCTACGGTATACTGACGTCTTCGTTCAAGAACGCACGGCATCGCAGGATCCGCGTTGCGAGTTTCCCGGCCCTAGAAGCAGGAGCACTGCGATGACCCGAAAACCGACGTCGTCTGCATCGCCACGCCCGACCGTCTCCACGCGCTCCAGGCGATCGATGCGCTCAACGCGGGCAAGGACGTCCGCCGCGAGCGAGAATGTGCCTGCGAATACCCCAAGCCCACCGGCGGCGACCGGTGCGACCCGCCGCACGCCACCAGTCCCACCGGTCGCCGCCGGTGGGCTTGGTTGGATCGACACGTGACTCGTTCAATAATTCACAGAAAGGAAGCGAAATGAAAATCGGAATCGACGCCTACTGCTTTCATCGATACTTCGGAGAAGTCTACGACAACCAGCAAGACCCGGGCCGACGGATCACGTGCGACGATTTCCTCGCCCGGGCCGTCGAACTGGGCGTGGCCGGCGTGTCGCTGGAAACCTGCTTCTTCGAGAGCACGGATGACGACTACTTGAAGCGGATGAAGGAGACGATGGACCGCGGCTCGTTGGAGTGCCTCATCGCCTGGGGACATCCGGCCGGGCTCGAAGGGGGCGAGAACCTCGAAGCCCTCGCCGACATGGAGCGTTACTACCCGATGTGTCACACACTGGGAACCGACGTGCTGCGGATGGTCGGATCGCACTACGGCCTGAGAAACACGCCCCATCGCCCGCAGATGGAGCGGCTCATGACGATCCTCAAAGACCCGGTCCGGCGGGCCGAGGACCAGGGGATCAAACTGGCCATGGAAAACCACTTCGATTTCAGGTGCGACGAGATGCTCGAGATGTTCGAGACGATCGACTCGCCCAACTTCGGCATGACGTTCGACACGGGCAACGCGTTTCGCTATGGCGACGATCCGGTCGAGGCAGCCGGCAAGTTGGGCAAGTACATCCACGCGATCCACTTCAAAGACGTCGCCCCACTGGAAGGCGGCAATCCCGACGATTGGTTCTACAACGCCTGCACGCCGATCGGCCAGGGTATGCTCGATGTGCCGACGTTGATCCGGACGCTGGACGAGGCCGGCTACGATGGGATCTATGCGATCGAGTTCGACTACCTCGACCCGAAATATGTCGACGAGGATACGGCACTAGCTGCCAGCGTCGAGTATCTCAAGTCCCTACAAGCCTGAAGGAGATCGGCCCGATGAAAGAAATTAACCCGACGCAAGAGATCAACATCGCCCTGATCGGCTGCAAGTTCATGGGCAAGGCCCACGCCAACGCCTGGAAGAATGTGCCGCACTTCTTCGATCTGAACGTTCGGCCGGTGCTCAAGGTCGTCTGCGACACGAACGAGGACGTGCTGCACGAGTTCGCCGAGCGTTGGGGATGGGAGGAGACCGAAACCGACTGGCGAAAGATCGTCGCAAGGGACGACGTCCACGTGGTCGACATCGCCACGCCACCGAGCGTGCATCGCGACATTGCCGTGGCCGCCGCCGAGTCGGGCAAACACGTCTTCTGCGAGAAACCGATTGCACTGAGCACGGCCGAGGCACGAGAGATGCACGAGGCGGCCGAGAAACACGGCGTCGTCAACTACCTCAACCACGAGTACCGAAGGTGTCCGGCGATCGCGCTGGCGAAGCAACTGATCGACGAGGGCAAGATCGGGCGGATCTTCCACTGGCGAGGGGCGTACCTGCAATCGTGGCTCGTCGATCCGGATTTCCCGTTGACCTGGCACCTGCAAAAAGAGAAGGCCGGCTCCGGGGTCCAGGCCGGGCTGAACTCGCACAGCGTGGACCTCGCCCGGTTTCTGGTCGGCGAGATCAAGAGCGTCGTCGCCATGAAGACGACGTTCGTTAAGGAGCGCCCGATCGCGAGCGAGGCGGCCGGCACGTTCAATGCGGCCGTCTCCACCGGGGCCGAAAAGGGAAAAGTCACCGTCGAAGACGCCATTTCCATGATCGTCGAATTCGAAAACGGGGCCTTGGGCTCGTTCGAGACCACGAACTTCGCGACCGGCAGGAAGAACTACAACTACTTCGAGATCTACGGCGACAAGGGCAGCCTGCTCTTCGACCTGGAGCGAATGAACGAGCTACAGTTCTTCTCGGCCGAAGATCCCGAGCACGCCCAGGGATTCCGGACGATCCTGGCCACGGAGCCGTGTCACAAGTACATGGCTGCTTGGTGGCCGCCCGGTCACAGTATCGGATTCGAGCACGAATTCCACCACGGCGTCGTCGATTTCCTCGACGCGATCGACAAAGGCACGCAAGTGACGCCCAATTTCCACGACGGTGTAAAGGGAATGGAAGTGCTGGAAGCGGGCCTCGAAGCGGCCGAAAACGGCGTGAAGGTGATGCTGAAGTAGCGGTTGAAACGTAGGGTGTGTGCTTGCACACACGCGTCCTATCTCCTCGTTCAACGCCCGGAGAACCACACCGATGAACGGTCTTCAGCGAATCATGGCTGCGATGCGTGGCGAGTGGCCCGACAGGGTGCCGATCATGTTGCATAACTTCATGATGGCCGCGCGCGAAGCCGGGCTGACCCAGGCACAGTACCGCGGCAACCCGCGGAACATGGCCGACGCGTTCATCCAGTCGGTCGAGCGTTACCGGTACGACGGTATCCTGGTCGAAATGGATACGGCCGTGCTGGCCGGCGCGGTCGGTGTGCCGGTCGACTATCCCGAGGACGAGCCGGCCCGATGCGTGCGCGGCTGTCTCGACGATCTGGCCCGAGTCGCGGAACTCCCGCCGCCGGACGTCGGCAAGAACGAGAGGATTGCCGTCTGGCTCGAAGCGGTCCGGCTGCTGAAAGAGCATTTTGGCGACGAGATCTGCATCCGCGGCAATTGCGACCAAGCACCCTTTTCGCTGGCGAGCATGATGCGCGGCCCGCAGCCCTGGATGATGGACCTGGTCGACCCGGACAATCGCGAGAACATCGACCGGCTGCTCGAGTATTGTTCCGAAGCGACGTCCCAATTCCTGCGGCTGATGGCCCAAACCGGCGCCCACATGCTCTCCAACGGCGACAGCCCGGCCGGGCCCTCAATGATTTCTCCTCGCATGTATCGGGAGTTTGCGTTGCCGTATGAGAAACGCATGGCCGACGTAGCGCACGCCGCCGGGTTGCCCTACATCCTGCACATCTGCGGCGATACCGGGCCGATTCTCGAAGACATCGTCGACAGTGGTGCGGACGGCCTGGAACTCGACTACAAGACCGACGTTCGCGCGGCCCACGACGCGGTAAACCACGACGCGCTGGCCGACCGAATCTGCTTCGTCGGCAACATCGATCCCAGTGGCGTCCTCGCGCTGGGAACGGTCGATCAGGTCGAACGAGAAACGGCCCGACTTCTCGAGGCTTTTTCGGACACGCCCCGATTCATCCTCAACGCCGGATGCGCGATCCCCGCAGCCACGCCACCCGAAAACCTTGAGGCCATGATCCGAACGGGCAGGGCAGGGCGGCCATGATGCGATGCTACGGCTTCGAGCGGCCCTCGTCGATCTGCCGTTCCAGGTTGCGGACGGTCGAGTGTACGTCGCCGAAGCGTGACGGCCAGCCCTTGGCGTCGAGTTGCTTGACGGTTTCGGCGGCTGTGTCCCATTGCTTTTGGTGGATTTGGGCCTCGGCCAGTTTGGTCAGCCCGGTCGGTTCGAGTTGGCGGATCCGTGCGACCTGGCGCCAATGGACGATCGCGTCGTCCCAGCGGTCCTGACGTTGGCGAATCTCGGCCAGCAGGGTGTGACTTTCCGACTCGGTGGGCAGCATCTCGACGATCGACGTATGGGCTCGTTCTGCCTCGTCGGTTCGCTGGAGTTGTTCATAGCGGCGTCCGAGATCCTCGTAGAGCTTGACGTCGCGACGCGAGAGTTGCAGCGAGGCGAGCAGTTGGCCGATGGCCCCTTCCTTGTCTTGCTGTTGGTCGAAGCACTTGACCAGGGCCTGATGGGTTTCGGTATCGTTCGGTTGCACTTCGCAGGCCAGTTTCAGGTGTTCGATGGCCTTGGCGTATTGCTGCATTTCCAGATAGACCTGCCCGAGTGCCTTGCGGACGATCGGGTTGTGCAGGCCGGTCTCTTCGGCTTGGCGGTCGAGTTCGACGGCGAACGCGTCGCGGTCGGGTGCATTGCGGAGCACTCGCTTGAGCGTCTCCACCGCATGTCGCCGGTTGTCGTGGGTCGGTCCCCAGGCCACGATCGCGCCGCTTGCCGCGTCGACCGCCTTGGCCGTGTTCTTCAGCCCGGCGTAGGCGTCCCCCAGGTAGCCGTAGTAGGAGGACAAGGTCCCGTTGCCGATTCCGCGCCCGGGCTGGGTGCGTTGGTGCAGCGGGATCAATTCCTCGTAGTAGGCGACCGCCTGCTCGAACAGGCGGTTCTCCAGGCAGCTAAGCGTCAGCGCGGCCATGGGCGATTCCTGCCAGCGGCCGGCCTGATGGAAGTAGTCGTCGGTCTGCTTCAACAGGGCCAGGAGTTGGTCCGGCTGGTCGGTGCGGAAGTAGGCGTGCATCAACCAGACGCGATACTGGATGTTGTCCGGCCGGGTTTCAATCAGCGGTTCGAGGATCGCGATCGACTCGCCGTAGCGGCCGCGCTTATGCAGGAAGTCGACCAGCTTCGATTGGCCCGCTTCGTCGAGCACTTCGTCCTTATGGGCAACCAACAGCATCTCGATCGCCCGATCGTAATGGTCCAGGCCGTGGAACAGATAGTCGGCCATATACTGGACGGCCGCCCCGGACTTCTTACGCTCGGCATAGACTTCCTCGACCGTCGCGGCGAAGGCACTCTCCATCTCTTTCCAGTAGTGAGTGTTATTGTTGTGGTACATGTTGCGGTTGCGTTGTTGGCGGGATTCGAGGTCGCGGCGCAACTCGGCCGTGACGATCGCGAGCAACCGCTGCTTGAGATCGCCAACGTCGCCGACATCTCTGCGCCACTGCCCCAATCGATAGCCGTGCTGGCTCCAGCCGTCCTGATGGCTGTAGCGGAACCAGCTCGGTTCGTTTTCGATCTGATCGATCAGAAACGCCAGCGCGGCACGCGCCCCGGCGACGTCGTGCATCGCATGGGCCACCTGGCTGACGGCCGATTGGTAGTTGTTCGTCTGGCGGCGGAGGACCCGGGGCAATCGAGTCTTGCCGAACGCCACGATGTCCTGGGCCACTCCGTCGAGCTTTTTGTCGTGTGCGGCCCGATAGACGCCGCAAAGTCGGTTGATCAGCGCATAGCGGTGGTTCTGGTCGTTCGTGTCGAGCGCCTTCTGCAAGTTGCGATCGACCGTCTCGTAGAGCGTCTGTCCGGTGCCCAGCGAGACGTGTCCATCGTTGCGAACGGCATGTTCGTACAATTGGTAGAGCCGCTGCGTCAACCAGTAGGTCTGCTGCCGATTGATGGGGTGTTCAAGCTGTTCGAAGAGCACGTTTTCGCCCCGCGCATGGTGTCCCCGCTGTTCGAGATAGGAGACGAACGTGCCGAGCGGCTCGTTGGCGTTCTGCGGCAGGATGCCATCGCACGCGTTCTCGTACTCGACGAGCGAGTTTTGCAGCAGATCGATCGCGTCGTCGTGCCGCGCGTAACTCCAGTAGGCGTTAGCCGTGCGATGGGCGATGTGCAGCCGATCGATCGAGCCGACCTCGGCCCGGCGGTGGAGCGTCTCCAGTTCGCGAATCTGCTCGGCGGCCAGTTTCTCCTGGGTGATGCGTCCCAGCGAGGAGAGCAGATGGGCCATCAGACGCGGCTCGCCGTCGGACCACTCACGACGGAACGCCCGTTGCATGGCCGCCAAGGCCAGATCGACATGCGGGCCGGGCTGGTTGAGCACCTCGGACGAGCGCCGCTCGACCAACATTTCCAGCAGATCGAGCGCCCGATGGTCGACGGTCGTCTTGGCCCGGCGGCGAACGATGGCCAGATGTTCGACGATCGAGTCGGCCGTGGCTTCGTCGCGTACTTCACTCAGCACGGAACTCATGCCCTGGAGGAACGGATAGATGCGTCCGGCCGTGTGTCCGATCACGCCGTCGGCCAATCCACTCAATAGGCGGAAATCGCGCGTCGCCCCGTAGAACCGTTGAAGTAGGTAGAGATGGTTCTGCGGCGAACCAGCTTTCTCGAACAGTGCCGTGAACATCCGCAGCACGTTCTTGTCGAGTTCGCTCGGCATCTGCCCATCGTTGCGCTGCCACGGTTGCATCTGTCCGGAGAGCCAGTTGCTCATCCGCCACTCGTCCATCGTCTTGAGGACATCGATCAGAGCCCGTTCGTGTTTCTCTTTCTCGTCGACCGCCATGTACCAGTCGGCCAAGGTGCGGTACTCGGTCGGACCGAGTTCGTCGGCCGCCTCGATCAGTTCGAACTGCTCGATGGCCTGGGGCACTTTGCCCCCTTCGGCCAACAAGTAGCCGAGCGCGCGGCGCCAATGGCTGTCCGGTTCGTCGGGACGGATCCACTGCCGAAGTGCCTTTTCCAGGTCCGCCGGGCGGTCCAATGCAACGAACATCTGGTACTTCAGCATCTTCCAGCGCAGATCCTTGGGATTCGCCTTGACGGCCCGATCGAGATAGTCGAGGAATCGGTCGACCGACTCGGCCCGGGCGTCGCGACGTGCCATCAGATTGGTCATAGTCGTGAGCATGCGGCCGGTGAACACCTGCTCGAGTTGCCAGGCGATTTCTTTCCCTTTCTCAATCGTCTCGGGCGTTTGCGGCGGGTTCGACCCGAGGTGCTCCCAACAGGCCTCTTCCACCTGCGGCAAGTTTCGATTCATGCGGGTCTCAACGTAAAGCCGTTCCAGATCGAACCAGCGTGCGAGCGAACCGGGCATCGAGCGAGCGGCCCGCCGCAGACGATCGGAAAAGCCCTCCCGAGCAAGACGCAGGTTCTCGGTCTGCTTGTCGCGCAGTTCGGTGCGTGTCAATTCCTCAGGATGTTCGACCGTCTTCATGCGTGCCTGGTAACGGGCTTGAACCATCGTGTCGGTGATCCGATAGAGGGCCCGCACTTCGGCCACCAGTCGTTGGTCGGCGCCTTCCGCGGCGGAAAGGTCCTCGAGCAGGCCGAACGCTTCGTCTTCATATTCGGCCGTCCACGGTTGGCCAAGCAACGCGTTGAAGAGTTGATCGGCGTACGTTGTCCGATACTCCTCGGGCCCTTCGGCAAGCTGGCGCCGGAGAAACGCCAGGTGCTCGTCCGCGCCGATCTTGTTCGACAGGATCAATATCAACGGTTGGGCGAACTGGTTTTTGATCTTCGGATCCGACTCGGCCTCCCATCGTTTCCGCAGCCCTGTGGCGATCTGTTTCCAGACGGGTGTCTCGACGGCCGGATCGTTCGGCCAAATCCAGTTGACGAGCCGCTCAATCTGCTCGGCCGACAGCGTGTCGATCTCGGCTTTCAGCACCCGGGCGATCTGCTTGCGAACCGACCGGCACTGGTCGCTCTGTTGGAACTGGTGTTGGCTCATGATTCGACTCGCCAGGTAAGACTGCGTCTTGTGTCGGGCGAAGAAGAGGGCCACCTCGGCCAACGGATCGAGCCATCGCTCGTCGAGCCGGTTCGTGTAGAGGTTGTAGCCTTGCCCCGTCGCGTGCGGAATCGCCGCACTCAGCCGCGCTGTGACGTCTTGGGGCAAAGCGTCCGGCGTGCGTTCTTCGGCCAGCCAGGTGCCGATCAACTCGTTCACCTTGTCGGTCCGGTCGGCCCGGGTCAACGCCGAGAGATACTGTTGATAGTTCGACCCGTTGTCGGGGTTCTGTTGGATCGACTCGGCCAGCCAGTCGCACAGGTCGTCGTAGCGTCCCTGTTGTCTGAAGAATTGGGCAACCACACCGCGAAGCGAGTCGCGCTCGTTGTCACGCCACTTTCGCGACTCATCGGCCAGCACACGGATCAACCACGAATAGGCATTCTTGTAGTCGCCCGTGTTGACGAGTCCTTGGGCATACTGTTGCTGTGGACTGTAGTCGTGCGGGTACTCGACGGCCAGTTCCTTCTGCAGCGCCAGGGCGTCGTCCGTCTGGCTGGTCTGTTGCAGATAGTTGATGCGGTTCTGCTTCCAGCCCTTTTCGGCATGTGCGTGGGCAACTTGCCGACCGAAGACGGGCTTCAGCGTGTCAAGCAGTGCGAGCATCTCGTTCGCTTCGAGCACGCCGCCGGCCTGGCCGAGAAGGTGATTGGCGAGGAACAATTCCTCGGTATCCACGCCGTGCGGCCGGGCCAGTTCGGCCGCTTCGTCCATCAGCCGCCCTCGCAACTCCTCGCGGCGTCGGCTGACGTTGAGGATCGCACTGCGAATCCATCGCACGCCCGGCTTGTCGGCCGTCAGTTCTTCGATCTGTTCGAGGTGTTCCATCACTCGCGGCCATTGCCCGGTGACGGCGAAGTGCAGGAGCATCGCCAGTTGATCGTCGAAATCGGCCTTGCCTGCGGCCAACGCCCGTTTGGCGTCGAGCACCGTCGTATGCGGCTCGGTGAGCAACTGCACGGAGTCCAACTCGGCAAGCTGCCGGTCGAATTGTTGTTCGAACGAGTCGTCGGCCAGCGATGTGAACGTTTGTGTCACCAACGAGGTGCGGCGGCCCTCTGAATCGACCGTTTCGATTTCCGTGGCCCACCAGCTTCCCGCCAGTTCGACGAACCGGCCGAAGGTCTGCGTCGACGTGACCTGACCGTTGTTTTGCCGCTGGATCGAGACGATCACGTG
>JAZFUB010000331.1:0-7912 GCA_036447015.1 Thermoguttaceae bacterium
GACGTCGGCGAGTTGGCGTTCATCGGTGACTTGAACCTCGGCCTGACTTACCAGGTGACGCAGTGCATGGCAGCCACGTTGGGATATCAGGTGACGTGGGTCGAGGGAGTCGCCTTGGCGCCTCAGCAGCTTAGCTTCAACAACACACCCAATTCGGGAAATCGGGTGCATCATGACGGTAGCCTCTTCTATGACGGCGGATACGTCGGGCTGACGATCCGACGTTGACCGACCCGGGCCGACCATCGGTGGCGGTGCTGCGAAAAGAGAAAGGACACGGGCAATGAAGGCGACTTGTAATCCAACGATAGCGATCCATCCACGTTTCGACGAACCCCGGCAACTCGGCACGGGCACACGAACGTTCCGCCGACCGCTTCGAATGTTACGCGTGCTTGCGATCGTGTCGCTCGGCCTCTTCGCCGGCGGAGGATGCTGGGCCCCGTTGGTCTCGCCTGCCATTCCCGCCTGCTCGCTACCCGACAGTTTCCGAACGCCCATACGCACGGCCGGTCCGCCGTTGAATCTCGCCAGCCTCTCGATCCCTCCGCAACCGGATTACATTCTCGGTCCGGGCGACGTGCTGGAAGTGGTCATCCACGACCTCTATCCGGGCCAGCCGGTCCATCCGGTGCGCGCCCAGGTGATGGGCAACGGGCAAATCCACCTACCGATCGTCGGTGCCGTTCTTGTCGACGGCAAGAATCTGATGCAAGCGCACGTGACCATCAACGCCGCCTACGCCGACGGTTTCATGAAAGACCCGCGAACCAATGTCTACCTGTTCGAAAAGGCTACGACCAGCGTTCTGGTCATGGGCGAGGTCGGCGCGCCGGGCATGTACCGGCTGCCGAAATACGAGAACGACGTCGCCCATGCGCTGGCGGCGGCCGGCGGGTTGATGGAAGATGCCGGCACCGAACTGCAAGTCCATCGGCGGATTCCTCCCGGTCAAGTCGTCCCGACCGGCTACCAAGCGTCCTCTGCCGGTGAGCCGGCCACCACGCTCCAAGTGCTCACGCCGCCGGAGCCCGGAGCGTACGCGGCCGAAGCGACCGACATGGGGTCGGGCGCTATCGACACGACCGAATCGACCGTGTCGCCGCGGGGCGTTCGGTTGATCGATGAGCCGACGCGCATCGTGAAGATTCCGCTGAATGGGTATCCGGATCAGCCGCTCTATTCGAGCGATATCGTGCTGAACCCGGGCGACGTCGTCGTCGTCCCCAGCCGTAAAGACGAGGTCTTCTACGTCGTCGGCAAACTCAGCCCGACGAACTTCCTGCGATTCTCGATCAGCGAACGGGAACGCGACATCGGGGCCGGATTCCTGCTGCCTCGCGATCGAGAAATCGACGTCGTGACCGCCGTGGCCATGGCCGGCTATATCGACCCCATCGATTCACCCACCACCGTGACCGTGCATCGCCATTTTTCGGGTGGACGAATGATGCTGATCAAGGTCGATCTGATCAAAGCCCGATACAACCCGAAGGAAACGGTGCTGGTGGCGGCGGGCGATATCATCTATCTGAATCCCGACGCGGCCTGGTGGACACGCCGAACCATCGATCGAATCATTGTCAGTCTGTTCGATATCTCGTACCGCAAGGCTCTCGGATTCGGCAACTAGACGGGCGGACGTCGAAGACGTGACTCGTTGGGACTGCGGGTACTTGGCCGGCGCTCTTGCACCTGGCATCGGCAGGTTGCCCGCGGTTCCCGACAGTCGCCGTCACCCGCTCGGCTTCACGACGTGCCAGCGGACGCCCTCGCCTCGCCCGTCGCCGAGGAAGCGGATCAGCGGGAACTTCTGATTCCGATTCAGCGCGTTGATCGTGTCGTGCAGGCGCCGCTTGGGGAGTTGGTCGGGGCGCGGAGGCAGCGGGTCGTCGACACGAACGGGCCATCGCTCCTCCTCGAATGCGGCCAGAATCTTCTCCTGGTTGACGGCCGGTACGCGGAATCGCTTGACGAGTTGGTCGCCCAAGTGGAGTTCCGCCAGGTCGTGATTCCAATTCGGTACAACCTTCTGCGGCATTTCCGGCCGGCCGCTATCGTGCCCGGGCAGAGCCGGTCCGTTCCGTGAGGGCATTCGAGCGGCCAGGCCACGAGCAACCGGCACCCCGACTTCCGTCAGTGCGAAGCAAGTTCGCTCGTCGAACGCCAGATTGCCCTGTTGATCGAAGGCTCGATGGGCCCGATCCTTTGCGGGAATCTCTCGCGCGTTTGCCACGAACCCCTTGCAGACGAGCCAGCGGATTTCGCTGTTCGTGCAACCACTACGCCGGAGTTCCTCGATTTCTACAGCGAAATCCCAAACGCTCCGTTTCAGTTCTCCCGCACATTGATAAGCTTCCAGCAACCGTTGAAGTGCCGTGCGGCCTCGCCGAACAGGTTCGTCGGCGAGTCGTTCCGTGGCCGCCGTGACACGCACGGGAAACAAGGCTTGTTCGCAATCGGAGGTTGCTGCCGCTGAACGCTTCATGACATGCTCCTGGTGAAGAGATAGAGCTACTAGATGAGTTGCACACGATGAAAGGACAGTGCGAGACGAGTGTCGCCGATCGGATGTTACTGGTCGGATGTTACTGATCCGGCCAACGTGAGAATTCTAAGATCGCACGGTTCGACTGGGAAGGAGGAAAGTTAACAGGCCGTTGCGGCATGCCACGTCGACCCGTTGGAGACGCTGGATACGCGTTGCGGAACGACATGGAGGCTGGGTGTCAGTTACCTCTGGGGTACTGTCCGCCAGGTTGCATTCTTTCGGCATAGGCGTCAGAATAGGGCAGATCGAATGCCGTGTACCGTCCGCCTGCGCAGGCGGCGGTTTTCCGTATCGTCGCATTTTATGCTATTCTTCGTTAAGACACCTTTTGAAAGGACTACCATGTCGAACCAAGAGCAACGGCCCAGTTACAAGCGAACTCTCTATCTCCTCGCCCTGTTGTTCGCAGTGTCGTTTCCCCATCTGACGCAAGCCGACGGACCGGGACCTGCCGAGACGAACACCGAAAAACCAGATACCCAAAAGCCAGACACCCAAAAGGTGGACGCCGACTTTGCCTTCCAAGGCGAGTTCGTCGGCACGGTGACCGTCGAGCCGTCCCACTTCAAACAGATCGCGTTGCAAGTCAGGGCGGCCGGCGACGGGACGTTCGAGGCGGCCCAATACATGGGCGGGCTCCCCGACAGTCCCAACCATAAGGAACCGCTGGTTCCGCTGACCGGGAAACTCGCGGGTGATTTCGTCGTCATGTCGGGCGGCCCATGGGTCGTGATCGGCCATCCCGACTATTGTTTGCTCGTCGATCGCGACGGGAACCGCGTCGGGCGATTGGAACGCGTCTATCGCGTCAGCCCCACAATTGGAGCCCAGCCGCCGAAGAATGCAACCGTCCTGTTCGATGGAACGGGCACCGACCAGTTCAGCAATGGCCGCATGACCGAAGACGGCCTGCTGATGGAAGGCGCCGACGTGAAGCCGATGTTCCAGGACTTCAGTCTGCATCTCGAGTTCATGCTTCCCTACATGCCGGCCGGAAGAGATCAGGGGCGAGGCAACAGCGGCTGCTACCTGCAGAGCCGCTACGAGGTCCAGATCCTCGATTCGTTCGCCATGGAGTCGGTTTTCAACGGATGCGGCAGCCTCTACCGATTCCGCAAGCCCGACGTAAACATGTGCTTCCCACCGCTCGTCTGGCAGACGTACGACATCATCTTCACCGCGCCGCGTTGGGCCTCCGACGGCACGAAAGTCAAAAACGCCCGGATCACCGTCTGGCACAACGGCGTGAAGACCCACAACGACCTCGAGTTGACCAACAAGACGGGTGCCGGCAAGCCCGAGGGACCGACGCTGCTGCCGATCCGATTCCAGGATCACGGCAATCCGGTCCGTTTCCGCAACCTCTGGATCATCGACCGCGGCATCGCCCCGTCGGCCGGGTTCCCGGTTCGCTCAAAGCCGGAGGACGCGAAGCCGGCTGATGGCGAGAAACCGGCGGACGCCTAAGAACTTCTACAGCCCGTAGGGTGCGTCCGGACGCACCATGAATCCTTGGCCTCGACCTTGAAATGCGTTGGATACGTTTTGTCGGGCGACGGCCGTGGGAATGCGGGCGGGCCTATGTGGTGCGTCCGGACGCACCCTGCCGACTGGGCAGAAATAACCCCCGACGCCGACGCCGAGCTAGGACTAACAATCGGCAGCGAAGTGACCTGTCTACTAAAGGCCCACAGCCTGCGCGTGGCCAACTAAACGGCGTCTGATCGCATCGCCAAGCGGCCGAACAGCCCCGAAGGGGCGACAGTCAATAGCCCAGGGCGTAAGCCCTGGGACCTGACGGCCCAACCTCCGCACAAAAGCCCCGAAGGGGCGACAGTAGCGATCCGAGCCGACAGTCTGCCGCCCCGTTGGGGCTTCGGAAATGCGAGACGCGCCCGAATTCCCAGGGCTCACGCCCTGGGCTATTGACTACCGCCCGTTCCGGGCTAAGCTCTTCTGCGCCACAAGAGAAGTGCCAGAGAGGCGATGGCCAGAAGTGCCAACGTCGACGGTTCGGGGACGACTGTCAGGACGTTGCCGGGCCCGGCGTCCCATGTGTCGAGGTTGGTTTGCATGGCCGTATAGAGTTGTCGGTTGACGGTCAGCGCATCGAGCCGGTTCGCATCCAGAGCGGTAATCAAATCCCAAACTTCCGCATAACCGTCGGCAACAATCGCCTCGGAAAAGAGAGCATCCGTGAGAATCAACGTCTGAAGATCCGCCATGCCAAACATTTCATCGAACTGATCGACCCCCACCATATCCGCCGCAGTGAAATCCGCGCTTGCGATGCCGGCCAATTCTGCGATGCCAATTCGAGCGGTGAAGGTTCGATCTGCTATCATCAGTGCATCAAAAGTTGTTTGCGAGAGCGTTGTATCTGCCAGAATGACTTCAGTGATCGGATTCCCAGCAATATAAAATCCACTCAATCGGGTCGCCTCCAACCCTGTCAAGTCCAGCGAGGAAATCTGGTTGTCGTTAAGCCAAAGATACTCCAAATTCGCCAGGCCCTGGAATGGATTGGTGTTGAGCGAGGAAATCTGGTTGTCGAAAAGATGAAGAATCGATAGATTCGTCAGGCCCTGAAATTGATTCGCGGCCAGCGAGGAAATCTGGTTGTTGTTGAGCTCAAGGTGCCCCAAACGCGACAGGCCCTGGAATTGATTGGCGGCCAGCGAGGAAATCTGGTTGCCGCCAAGCCAAAGCTCTATCAGATTAGTGTAACCATTGATGCCATCCAAGCTGGTGATTCCCTCGTTCGTTGCGTCGCACATCCAACTTGCTCCTAGTCCCGGCGGTGTGACGCCTTCGGCTGTTGCCCACTCGCCGAAGGTCAACTCGGCGCCGGCTTCGCTTGGGAGAGAGACCGTTAGAATTCCAGCGACGAGCATCATCACCGTTGCGAACGTACGTTTCATAAGAACCTTTCTGAATCGTTCCTTTGTCTCGACAGAGCGTCCCGAATCCCAGGGCGGTCCGCAAGTGACCTTGAAATCAAGGCTCTGCCGCATCACCTTACTCGCTTGCCGGTGCGTCCTTGCCGCCTCTGGGAAGCCCATCTGGCGAAACCGTCACTGCCTATTGTAGCTATACCCGTCGGCTGACGCAACGATCCGGCGAGAAATCAGTTGGGCAGGCAAGGAATCGCGCGCAGTCGTAGCAGTCGTAGGACGTGTGCTTGCATGCACCCTACGTTGCTGCGTCTCCGCGCCTCTGCGCGCGGCTCCTTTTGGCCCTAAAGGAAGCATGCCCCCCGATCATGGACAGGTGCTGTGGCGGCGTGGTAAGATCAACGGGCTGTTTCGATCACACCCCCAGCTTGGAGATCATGCCATGCGTCGATCGTTTTTGTTGATAGAGGTGCTCTTGATTGCCCTGATCTTGATGAACGTGGGATCGGCATGGGCCGAGGGGAATCTGGTTGTTCTGCCGGAGAACCATTCGACGCTTGTAGTTCTACGGGATGGGCAGCCTTATCTTGAACTGAACTTTGTTGGCTGGGGGCCGAATTGGGCTTGGATGGGGTTCCGCGGCGAGGTTCAAGAGAAGGGCGATGCGACGACGTTGGTCGGTCGGGCCAATGCCGGTAGCTCGGGCGCCGAAATCACGCTGACGGTCGACGTCGAGCAGACCGGGCCTCGGCAGTTGAGCTTGCAGACCGATCTGCGGACGTCGAAGGATACCGAACTGACCTTTATCGTGGCCGAGTTGGGGATGTCGGCCGAACGGTTTGCCGGCGGAAAGGTCGTGGCGATCGGGGCCGACGGCAGCACGAAGGAGACCGAACTGCCGTTGGATAAGCAGGGGGTCGGCGATGGGGTCGGGCGGTTTACCGTGATCGATTCGGCCGGGGATGCAACCCGAGTGGGACTGAAGCCGTCGCGTGACGTCGCTTCCGACAATGCGGTGAGAATCGTGCTTGCCGCGGGAACGTTCAAGGCCGATGCACCGGCGAAGACACTGATCACGCTCGACTTGCCCGAGGCGGCGACCTACTATGCCGGCAGCAGCCAAGTCCCGCAGGACCCGGGATTCGACGACTGGTTCGAGTTCACACCCGACACGGATCACACGGCCCCGTCGGAAATCGGCATGCAGGACTGGCTCGAAAAGCCGGCCGGTCGACGAGGACGCATCACGCGCGAAGGCGACCGTTTGATCTACGGTGGGCGGCCGATCAAGCTCTGGGGGCTGAACCTCTGTTACTCGACCTGTGCACCGGAAAAGGAATTGGCCGACAAGAGGGCCGACTTCTACGCCAAGTACGGCATCAACGCGGTTCGGCTGCACAAGTATGCCGACGGTTCGGGCTGGGCAGGCATCCAGTCGGAGGACAGTTTCGTCGAGTTCGATCCCGAGGGACTCGATCGGATGGACTACCAGATCGCCCAGTTCAAGCAACACGGCATCTATGTAAAGCTGTCGTCGCATTTCGGTTCCCAGAAACTTGGCCCGGGCGATAAGAAGTACGTTCCCTATATCGAAGAATTCGGCAGTTTCTCGACCGGCAAGAATCGGATCACGACGCCGCACAGTGCGGTCCACTATTCGCCCGAGTTGCAGGACGTGCAGATCCGGCAGATGGTGAATCTGCTGAAGCACAAGAATCCGCATACCGGCTTGACCTATGCCGAGGACCCGGCCGTCGCGTTCCTCGAGATCATCAACGAGCAGAGCATCCTGTTCTACTCGTCGATGGCACCGCTGAAGGCGAGCCCGACGCTGCGACGTTACGTCGGCAAGCGGTTCTGCGGCTGGCTTCGCGAGCGTTACGATACGCACGACAAGCTCGAGCGTGCCTGGGGAGGCAAGCCGGCGATGGATTCGTTCGAGAGCGAAGGGTTTCCGCCGGTGGGCGAACACCTGGACCGGGACAACATCCTGCCGCTGGGCAATCCCTGGTTTTGGGATCCGGCCCAACTCGAAACCTCGCAGGCGTTCCGCAAGCAGCGGCTGATGGATTCGCTGTTGTTTCTCTACGAACTTCAGAACGAGTTCTTCGCCCGATACGTTCGGGCGGTGCGCGAGGCGGGCTACCAGGGCGAGGTCCTTTCGTCGAACTGGCAGGCGGGCCGGGCGCTGAGCCACTACTACAACCTGCACTCCGACGCCCTGGTCGGAACGGTCGATCGGCACAACTATTTCGGCGGCGGCAGCCGAACGCGGATCGACAACGTGACGATGCTGGCCGTGCCCGGCTCGGGGATCCTCAGTTCCGGGATGCAGCAGGTGGCCGACCGTCCGTTCATGCTCTCCGAGTGGATTCACGTGACGCCGAACGAGTGGGGCGTCGAGGGCCCGGCGGTGATCGGTGCCTATGCGATGGGCCTGCAAGGTTGGGACGTCTCGTTCCTGTTC
>JAZFUB010000332.1:0-7553 GCA_036447015.1 Thermoguttaceae bacterium
TCCTGCGGCACCCGTTTCTCGGCGATGTTCAATCGGGCCATGATCTTCAGACGGCTGAGAATGGCCGCCTGGAACCGGTTGATCTCCGGCGGGGCCGGCTGACGCTGCAGGATGCCGTCGATCCGATAGCGAATCTTGATCCCCGCGGCCTGAACCTCGAGGTGGATGTCGCTGGCCCGGGCTTCGACCGCCTCGCTGAGGATTTCGTTGACCAGCCGAACGACCGACGCCTCTTGGGCCATCTCCGACGCTTCCGACTGGTCCCACTCGAGTTCGTCGAGCACCTCGACGCCGTCGTCGCGCAATTGGCTTTTGGCGATCAGACCATCGATCGTCTCGGCACCGACGCCCAAATGCGTCTTGATCAGCTTGGCCACTTCGTCGGGCAAAGCCACGACCGGCGTCACACTCATTCTTGTCGCCGCACTGACGGCGTCGAGCGTGTGTAGATCGAACGGATCGCCCGTGGCGACCACCAACGAGCCTCCTTCGCGCCGCAGGGGGAAGACGCCGTGGCGATGGATCAGTCTGGCGGGAAAGCCTTCGAGCACCGACAGATCGATCGGCTCGGCCGACAGGTCGACGAACCGGCAGCCCAGTGAAAGGGCCACCGCGCTGAGTGCCGTGCGTTCGTCGGCAAACCCCAACTCGGTCGCCACATGGCTTAGACGCCCGGAGGACATTTGGGCCTCGCCGGCGATGCGCAGTTGCCGCGCGTCGAGCGTGCCCGTCTCTGGCAGGATCTCGGTGGGAATCATGGTGGGTTCCAACGTAGAACAAGTGGTCAGTAAAGACGCAACTTGCCCGCCGGCTCATAAGACCGACGGAACGAGTGCAATCCGTTGCTCTCGGTGACTTCTTCGATGGCACTGCCAACAACCGCGATTGTTACGTATCCGCGTGTTGGCCGTAGGGTGGGGTGGTAGGTAGGATTAAAGGTGAGGTCAATTCATTCGACTCTTGATTGCCAGCCTTGAGTCGTTTATTCTAAATAATCGCCGCTCGCTAGTCAAGCCGGGTCGAAAATCGCCGGGGAAAACGGCGAAATAGGGCCGGGTGAACGCTGGCGTTCACTTTGTGGATTAGTCCATATTGGGGGATCGAGTAGCCATGGTACGCAAAATACTTCATCTTTTGCTGGCGATCGGCTGTTTTGCATCGCTCGAACCCGGGACTTACCCAGTTTTCGGCCAGAACGCACCTCGTGTAGCTGACCCGGGTCCCGATATCGAAACGCCCGCCCCAGTTCCCCGAAAGGTCCTGCGCTACTCAGAACGCGTGCTGAAGAAGTACGACAAGAACGGCGACGGGACACTTCAGCCGGACGAGTATGCTTCGATGCGAGGCACGCCCGGCTCGGCCGATCTCGACGGCAACGCCACGATCACCCTCGAGGAGTTCGCCCAGTACGTGGCCGACTTCGGTGCCGGACGGAATCTGTGTCTCGTCGTGCCCGCGATGGATCTCGGCAAAGAAGTGCCGCCCCTGCTGCATCCGACCACGCCGCCGGCGATCGACGACGAGCAAGAACTTTCGTCGGGCTCGATGGGCGCCGGGTCGCGCGGCGTGCGGTCGATCCCGGCCGATCTCCGCCGCGACCGCCAGTTCTTCGTCCCGCGGTCGCGGTTACCCGCCGGACTGCCCGACTGGTTTCTTCAGCGCGACACCGACGGCGACGGGCAGTTGACCATTGCAGAATTCGCCGCCGAAGGATCGAAGACCCAATTCGATCAGTTCGCCCTCTACGATCTCAACAGCGACGGAGTGATGACGGCCGCCGAATACATGCGAGCCACGAAAACCACCACGGGAAACAAGAATCAATGACAACGTTTCCATCGGTCGTTTAGCGGCCGGGCTTGCCCGGCGTGTTTTGAACCGCTCTGGTCCAAAGCCCGTAGGGTGGGCACCGCCCACCAAGAAACTTGGCGACGGCAGGAGACAATTGGTGGGCGATGCCCACCCTACGGGGCTTATCCAAATTCCGGTCCGCAGACGGCGAACTGGTGTTTCATTGTATCTTCCTGGTCCTTTTCGCCGAGGACCATGCGGGCGAATTCGCGTTGCACTGAGAATCCCGCGTTTTTGAGCCATTGGAGGAATTCCGTGTGAATCCCCGGAACATCGAGAACCACGGCCGCTCCGGTCCAATGTTGCAATGCGTCGCTACCCAACCGCACGGCATCCTCCGTGTTCTCCGCCAAAATTGGACCAATGTGAACGAAGTCGGACCCGCGTCGACCAAAACAGTACGCGGTTGTTTGCCCATGGCACGTCAGACGCAACGCCATCTGCGGAGCGTTCTTGAGCAATGCGGCCAGAAGCAGCGCGCGATCGCCGCGAAAATGTCGGCGATCCATCCGTAGGATCGGCTCGAATTCGGCTTGCGTGATGGGGGCGATCCCGTCGGTCGAACCCTCGATGCGTGGCAGGCATGTCGTCGTCAATCGCCGCACGGTGCTCTGCTCGACAAAGCCCAGTTTCTCGTAGACTTTCTTTCCCGCCGCCGTTGCATCCAGTTTGATGGTTGGACAGTCGGCCAGATGGTCGAGTGCCTTGCGCATCAGGCACGTGGCAATGCCTCGGCCGCGATATCGACGGTGAACCAATACCATCCCGATCCATGCGAGCGACCGGCCGTGGTGGATGACAGTTATCGTTCCAACCAAGCGACCGTCACACACTGCGGCAAAGCACCCACCGCCGCCGGCCTCGAGGAATATCCGCCAGTCCGTTTCCGTCTGATTCCAATGGGCAAACGCCTTGAGTTCCATTCCCGCGGGAATGTCTTCGCTGGTCATTTGACGGACAAGTAGCCCCATGTGCAAGACGCCCGTTGCTTGAGTCACCGTAGGGTGAAACTATGAAATTCGTCGGCGTCGACCTCCACAAACATGTTATCAAGTTGTGCGTTGTTCAGGTAGTCCACGGCGGTGGGCTTGGGACGTGTGCCTATGCACTCTTGAATCGAAGAACTGCCAATCGCTACACTAGCGGCGGCAGCGTGCGAGTGACATCAGCGCGAAGCCCGTGCCGTATTGCTGGTGGTAGTCGTATAGCGGAAAGTCCCACCAACTGCCGTCTTTCTCTTGCACGGCCAACAGGATTTGGGCCAATTGGTCCTGGTGCGATGCACGCTCGGACGGGTCGAGCTCCTCGATGCACAGGGCCGCATAGTAGTGGCCGTAGTAGAAGAAGTACCCGGCCACGGAGAACCAGGATTCGTGGGGCACGGGCCGTTTGCGGCCGATGTCGAGCCAGCCGTTGCGAGCGAACAGCCGGTCGAGCCACGTTTCGAGGACCTGATCGGTCACCAGTTCGTCGCCCCAGCGCCGCAATGCCAGGCTGCATGCCTGCGAGCGTCCCAGGCTGCCGCCGGGCCGATTGACTCCGTGCATGGGCCTCATCTTCAGATACTCGCCGTAGCAGTAGGTGAAGTCGGGTTTGCGCTGGCGAAGGATCGAGGCGATCCCACGCTGCACCGGGCGCTCGGGAATATCGATGCCCACCTGCTTCGCTTCATCCAGCGCGACCAGAACGGTCGCCGTGACGAAACTGATCGTCGAGCCGCCGGGCCGTTGCGTGTGGTGGTCGAAATCGTAGTAGCACCACCCACCGTCGACGCATTCGTACCGGCCGAGCCGGTCGATCTGCTGCTCGATCAGTGCACGAATCTTCTCGCACCGCTTTTTGTCGTCCGGCTTTCTTGCGAGCATTCGCACCAGTGTCTGGATCGAGTAGGCATGGCCCCAGCTATTGTAGATGGCCGTCGGCGTGGCGCGGCGAAGGTTCGGCAGATGCTCGAACATCCAGGCCTCGGCCCGTTCGATCGATCGGATGACCTCCGGGCGGTCGCCGCCCGTTTCGATCATCGCCGAGAGACACAGCGAACTGGTTCCCGCACGAAAGGCGTGATGGGCCCCCGGCACGGGCGCATAGATATTCAGCGACTTGGTGTTTCGGGCCGAGCCCCACGACCCGTTCTCGTTTTGCCGAGCCAACAGGAAATCGACACCGCGTCGGATCGATTCGTCGATCTGCTTCTTCGACGGTTGCTCGACCGGTTTCGGTTTCGGGCCGGTTACGGCCAAGGGCGAAAGCCCCTTGGGAAGCGTCTGCTCGGCGGCGTACGCAGTTGCACAGGCGATCGTCAGCAGGCCCGTCAGAGCAACCGCCAAGCTACCTCGTATGAACGTCATGGCATTTTCCGTCAATGGGTGGACAAACCGATTGGAAGTCGCAATCACGCGAGGCTACTTCGAATCCTTCTCCGCTTCGTCGGTCTCCTTCTCCGCTTCCTCGGCCTCCTTGGGCGCTTCCTCGGTCTCCTTCTTTGCTTCCTCGGTCTCCTTGGATGCTTCCTTAGGTGCGTCCAACAAGACTTCGTCACCTTCGGCCAACCCCTTCAGGATTTCGACCTTGGTGGCCGTCTTGCGGCCGACCGTGACGTCGCGTCGCTTCGACTTACCGTCTTTGTCCAACACGTTGACGTATTGCTTCTTGGCGTCCGAATCGTCGGTCTTCAGGGCCTTCGGCGGAACGGTCAAGGCTTCTTTGTTCTCGTAGACGACCAGCGTGACCTTGCAGGTCATGCCGGGCATGACGGCCTCGGACTGGCGGTCGGTGGCCACGGTGATTTTCGAGCCGAAGCTGCCGGCCGACACCGGGATGGCCGTCACACTGTCGACGATGGCCGTCATCTCGATGTCGGGATAGCCGGCCGGCTTGGCCGTCCCCTTGATGCCCGCACGGACGTGTTGCAGCTTGCTTTCGGCGACCGTGGCGCGGATGTGCATCGGGCGCGGTTGGATGATCGTCATGAAGACCTTCTTCGCCGCGAGCGTTCCACCCGGCTTCAGGGCGGCGGCAGTCGTGCTGGAGGACGAGACCTTGCCGCCCGTGCATTGGCCGTAGTAGACGATACCGCCAAGCGGCGCCTTGACGACCATGGCGGCCCGATCGGCTTCGAGCTTCGCGAGTTTCTCGTCCGAGCGCTTTCGCGCGAGTTTCAACGCATCGAGACTCAGATTCTGTTGTATCAGGGCCACCGGCAGTTCGACCTTCGCATCGGCACCAACCAGGGTGTTGCGTTGGAGGATGTTTTTGTTGCTGATATCGCGACGCGGAATGCTGGTCTTGAGCGTCCGCTTGTGGTAGAGCTTCGCATCTTCGAGGTAGAACTCGGCCCTTTCCAGGGCCGCGCGTGCCCGTTTCAGGATAATCTCCTCGGTCTCTTCGGTCAGGTCGTCGGCGTTGTACATCTTCTCGAGTTGGCGGACCTCTTCGAGTTGGTTTTCGTAGTTCTGTTGGGCCGACTTGAGCATGAACTCGGCACTCTTGAGCGACATCGGCCGCGAGACCTTCACGTAGTAATCGTAGTCCTCGTTCGTCTCCTTCAGCATGCGCTCGTTGGCCGCCATGTCCATCGGCGTGGTCTTCTTGAGCGTCTTCAACTGCTGCTCGGCCAACTGCATCGCCAGGTCCGAAACCTTGTGAGTGTCGCGCAGGTCGCCGATGGCCCGATCGATCTTCTCCAGGTCGAGCGTCACCAGGACGTCACCCCGCTTGACCTCGGCACCATGCTCGACCGCACTGACGACGGTCAGCGTGGTCCAGGCCTCGAGCTTCAAGAAGATTTCGGCCGTTTTCTTGGCTTCGAAGACTCCGTCCAAGGTGGTCTCGATCTTCAGTTCGCCCTTGGTCACCTTGTGGGTTGTGGGCTTCGGCTCGGCCGGTGGCTGCGCCGGTTTGGCTTCGGCATCGCTCGATTTCGCTTCCGACTCCTTTGCCTCGGGCTCCTTCGCTTCAGACTCCTTCGATTCGGGCTTAGCCTGCTCGTCGGAAGCTTTCGACTTGTCTGCCGGTTCTTCCTTGGCGGGTGCTTCCTTGGCGGGCGTTTTCGGCTTCTTCGGTGGTTTGGGATCGGCAAAGGCCGATGTGGCCGACGCCATCAGCGCGATCAACAGACAACAAACGGCCAAACGAATGCAACGTTTCATGTGGAGGATCCCTTCTCGTTGTAGTGAGACTTGTGGGGCGAGTTGACTTGGGCTGAAGAGGAGCGAAATTCCGCCGCAAACAGGGGTTACTCCCCTGATTACCGGCAATCTTCCAGCAATTCGCCCATTGTCTCATGGATCCGGTAAAGTTGCAAGTGCGATCCCCCCAACGGCCGGAGTATGCGGTCAACTTCC
Organism: Thermoguttaceae bacterium; assembly: GCA_036447015.1. Classification (GTDB taxonomy): domain Bacteria; phylum Planctomycetota; class Planctomycetia; order Pirellulales; family Thermoguttaceae; genus JAZFUB01. The sequence continues at coordinate 6,195 of JAZFUB010000332.1, forward strand.
CCCACTACAGACGGGTCAACATGAGCGAATGATGCCAATCGTTAGTTGTTCTGACATCTCTTGTTTAACGCCCAGCCGCCGGCGCCGGCTGCAGTACGCACGCCGGCGACTGCGGGTGGGCTTAAAACGACTGTACCGCAACGGTTTCGGATGTTTACCATGCAATGAAGTAGCGCTGTCTGACTAGCAATTCACGTCAATCGACGTTCTGCCGGGGTTCATTGTCAACCGGCCGGATTTGGCATAGTATTGAGGGTTCAGGAATTGGCCGTTCGGCCGTGTGGAACCTGCGCTGGGAAGGCTCTTATTGAGAGGCGTACTGTCTGGTTATGAAGAAGATGCAACCGATCGGCCCTTCGGCCATTGCGACCTCGCGACGAAAACTCAGTTTGAAGTTCCGCGCATGGCTTTTCCTGTTCGGGGTTTTCTGTACCCTGCTGCTGAGCTATGGCTTTGCCACGCCCGCCGTTTCGCGCGGCGAGGGTCATCGAGAGCCCCAAGCGGTTGCCCTATTGGACGAGGAAGCATCGTCCGAAAGCGTCGCCAGCGATGCCCGGTCGGATACGGACGCCGCAAGCGGCAACTCCGAGGCGAAGCAGAAACGTCTGATCGCGAAACGGATCCCCGACGCGAAAGTGCTTTACGAAACGCCGCCGACATGCATCGATCTCGACGGTGTGTTCGACGAGACGGAAGTGGGGCATGACGAGGGTGCTCTCGTTTACGAGGTGCTCCACAACACCGAGGAAAAGGTGGCCAAGGCGACGATCGATGCCGCCAAACTTACGCTCCAGTGGGGATCGCCCGGCAAGAGCGAGATTACCCTGCGTGTGAGCAACGAATCGACCGGACGATTCCTCGACAACAAATTCACGGTCGAAGTCTGGCAGCCGGACTACTGGAAACTGGTGATGACGGTCGTCGGTGGACTGGGAATCTTTCTGTTGGGCATGAAGAACATGTCCGAGGGCTTACAGGCCGTGGCCGGGGCCGGGTTGCGGCGGATGATCGGTGCGGTGACCGACAACCGCATTCTGGCCATTGGGGTGGGAACGGGTGTGACGATGTTGATCCAGTCCAGTTCCATTACGACCGTGATGGTCGTTGGATTCGTCAATAGCGGATTCATGACTCTGGCTCAGGCCATCGGTGTGATTATGGGAGCCAATATCGGCACAACGATTACCGGCGTCATCATCGCCCTGAGTATCGGAAAGTACGGCCTGCCGACGCTCGGGTTTGCCGCGTTCATTTACCTCTTCTCCAAGCGAGACAGAATTCGCTTCGTCGCCCTGGCGGTCATGGGGCTGGGGATGGTCTTCTTCGGCCTGGAACTGATGAAGAACGGGTTTGCGATCG
>JAZFUB010000333.1:0-4804 GCA_036447015.1 Thermoguttaceae bacterium
TCGCTTCCCCCCCTGTCTTGTGATTTGCCACTCCTCTTGTTACGGGAAGCCGGAGTCCCAATACTGCGGGTCAGCACCCAAAACGCCCCACGTCTTGCGACTCCGGCTACCCGAATCTTGAATGTTGACAAAGCACTAGTGCGTTGCCGCACAGGTCATTCGACGGGTCCGGTCCGGGTTTGGGTCCTTGCCGCGACAATATGTCGTTCGAGCATTCTGCGGACAACGTGCGTGACAGGGCCGGCTTTGCTACACTGAGGCACAGAGAGTCGAGAGAACTTGGCCATTCGGCATCCCCAATGCGAACCGCGCCTCGGCGCCCATCCGATCAGGAGCATCCGTCATGAAACTTGTCACAACCGTCCTGCTGTCAATCCTTTGTTTCGCCGTTGCCGGAGAGTTGTCTTTCGCCGCCGCCGGTCCGCCGTCGGGCGACGGCTGGCGTTCGTTGTTCAACGGCAAGGACCTGTCGGACTGGAAGATCCCGGAAGGCGACAACGGGCATTGGCGCGTCGTCGACGGCGTGATCGACTATGATGCCCAGTCGGAAGCCAAGGGCGACCGGAACCTTTGGACCGAAGAGTCGTTCGGCGACTTCGTCCTGCGGATCGATTGGCGACTGAAGAGGACGACCGGACTGTACTCGATGCCGACGATTCTGCCGGACGGGTCATATAAGAAGGACGAAAACGGCCAAGTCATCAACGTTGCCCGCCCGAACGCCGACTCGGGGATTTTTCTGCGAGGGACGGGCAAAGCTCAGCTCAACATTTGGTGCTGGCCGGTCGGCTCCGGTGAGTTGTGGGGCTACCGCAACGACCAGAGCATGCCGGCGGAAGTACGTGCCGGAGCGGTTCCCAAAGTTCATGCCGACAACCCGGTCGGCCAGTGGAACACCTTCGAAATCACCTGCAAGGGCGAGCGGCTGACGGTCGTGCTCAACGGCAAGAAGGTGATCGACGACGCCCTGCTCCCGGACCTGCCCGAGAGTGGACCGATCGCCCTGCAGCACCACGGTGGTTTCAACAAGAAGAGCGGCCAGTTCAGTCCCGCCTCGTCGTTGATCCAGTTCCGCAACGTCTACATCAAGCCGCTGAAGTAGCGACCGCCGCAGTTTGCCTATCCCCCCTGTTGGCTATAACCCCACGACTGAGGAATCCGAATTATCTCACGGGGGTAGAGTTCATATGCCTTCCAAAAACCGCGAAGCGGCGTTATAATACGGACGTGTGTGTCTGCCTATGCTTGGGCTGCTGTCGACTTAGTGGTCTGACATGCGGGCGGGGAATTCTCCCGAAAAATGGTGTTTTCTCACGAGACTCCGGTCCGGAGGACGAGTCATGAGTGTAATGGGATTCAATGCGGTTCGAGTGGTTCCAATGTCAGGCCGGCGTGCCAGACGCTTCGGTTTCACGTTGGTGGAACTCTTGGTGGTCGTAGCCATCATCGGCATCCTCATCGCCCTGTTGTTGCCGGCCGTCCAGGCAGCCCGGGAAGCGGCACGACGGATCCAATGCAACAATAGCCTGAAACAGATCAGCACCGCCCTGCAATCGCACCACGAGGCCCACGGCAGTTTTCCGCCGGGCGTACCGAGTTGCACGTGGGAGAACTGGATCACCGGTGCTCAAGAGGCCGGTGCCTTCTGCCAGGGCCCGAACTGGGCAAGCAATATCCTGGCCGAGATGGGTGAAGAGAAGCTGGCCCAGTGGGTCTATGACACGATGCAGGACGCGGCAAGCGGCGCCGACGACCTCGAACACGGTGGCAGCAAGACCGACCGAGATGCCCCGGGAAACGTCGGAACCAGGACACCGAGCATTTACATTTGCCCCAGCGCCGATCGCATGACGAAGGCTTTGGGCGAAGATATTAGTCAGAGTGACGTGTGGGGGCACGACTACTGGATCGCCAAAGGGAACTATGCCGCCTGCTTCGGCGACCTCGATTACGAAGCGGCCTGTCCGGCCGTGGACATGTCGGGCGGACCGCATATCGACGGCACGGAGGAAGGCGCCCGCATGCAACATCGGGGCGTATTCCAGGTCAATATGGTCAGAGCCTGGGAAACGGCCGAACAGGCAGACAACCCCCAGGGCAACCTGATCCTGAAGAAGATGGCCAATCACTTGGGCACGCAAATCGCCGAGATTCATGATGGGGCGTCCAACACGATGGCCGTCAGCGAAGTGTTCGGGTTCGATAGTGCACGCGACTCGCGAGGCGGTTGGGTCATCAACACGCCCGGCTCGTCGCTCTTCATGGCCAAGTACGGCCCCAATTCCAAAGAGAACGACGTGACGTCGGTCTGCGAGCCGAACATCCCGCCGAAACATCCGCTTTATTGCCCCAACGAGAACCGCTCGGACGGCCACATCTGGGCATCGGCCCGAAGTCGTCATAGCGGAGGGGTCAACGTGACTATGGCCGACGGCTCGAGCCATTTCTTCGCCAACGACATCGACCTGGCCGTTTGGCAGGCACTGGCAACACGCTCCAACGGTGCGAACGAAGCGACGGCAACGGTCGAGTAGTCCGCCAAGCCCACCGGCTGCGCCCGGTGGAACCCGACGACCGCAGTCCGTGGGCTCGGGATGTGTGCCCCCGTGCGCACCGAATTCTCCGATGCTCCGGGCAAGCAAGCAGCGGCACTGCTTGCCACGGCTTTCGCTCTGTGGTAGGCTAGATAGTTTCGGATCGCCCTACTGCAGTTGACAGTGCACCAGATGAGCCGAAACCTTTCAGGATCCCTTCCCGAGACTGCGGAGACTATCCGGATCCGTGGCGCCCGGGTGCATAATCTGCGGGATATCGACCTGGATATCCCCCGCAATCGGCTGGTCGTCGTGACCGGTCCCAGCGGGTCGGGGAAGAGTTCGCTCGCCTTCGACACGCTCTATGCCGAGGGACAGCGTCAGTATATCGAGAGCCTTTCGGTCTATGCTCGGCAGTTCCTACACCAACTCGAACGGCCCGACGTCGATCTGATCGAGGGCTTGCAGCCGACCATTTCGATCGACCAACGGGCCGGCAGCCATAACCCGCGCAGCACGGTGGCCACGGTCACCGAGATTTACGACTATCTGCGGCTGCTCTAAGCGCGGCTGGGCGAGCCGGTCTGCCATCAGTGCGGCGAACCGATTCGGCAGCAGACGCCCGAGCAGATCATCGACGATCTGTTGGCCTTCGCCGAAGGCACGCGGATGATGATCCTCGCCCCGTTGGTCCGTGGCCGAAAGGGACAGCACAAAGACGTCTTCGAGTCGATCCGAAAGACCGGCTTCGTTCGAGCCCGGGTCGACGGCCAGGTGATCGACGTCGACGATCCGCCCGAGTTGGTCCGTCAGCGCATGCACCACATCGAGGCGGTGGTCGACCGCGTTGTGATCCGCGAGGGAATTCGTCCACGAATCGCCGAATCGATCAACCTGGCCATTCGCCATGGCGACGGACTCGTGTTGGCCACGCATGAAGAGAAGACCGACGAAGGCCGGATCTGGCACGACCAACTCTTCAGCACGCTGTACGCGTGTCCCAACTGCAAGATCAGCTACGAAGAACTCGAACCGCGAACCTTCAGTTTCAACAGCCCCTACGGAGCCTGTCCGAAGTGCGAGGGGCTCGGCGCACGGGAAGCGTTCGACCCGGACCTCGTCGTGCCCGACGTCGAGCAATCGCTCAGCACCGGTGCCGTCGGACCGTGGAAAGGCGCCACGCCTTCGGCCGTGCGCAAGATCAAGGACCAGTTGCGAGAATTCATGTCGACCGTCGGATTCCGCTGGAACACGCCGCTGGTGAAGCTGAAGCCCAAAGCTCGCGAGCAACTCCTGTTGGGCGACGGCAAGCGGTTCCTCGGCGTGCTGATCATGTTGGAGAAGGAATACGCCACCACGACCAGCGATTCGAAGCGGCGGCGTTTGGAGACGTTTCGCGGAAAGGTCGTCTGCGCCAAGTGCGACGGTACGCGATTGAGGCCCGAGGCTCGCTCCGTCTTGATCGCCGACACGCCCATCTACGAAGTCACGGCCATGACCGTCACCGGCGCGCGACAATTCTTCGAGCAGTTGGAATTCGACGACGACGAACTGCCGATCGCCCAGCCGGTCGTCGGCGAAATCGCATCGAGGCTCGAATTCCTCGACACGGTCGGCCTCGAGTACCTTTCGCTCGATCGGCCGGCCGAAACCCTAAGCGGCGGAGAATTGCAACGGGTCCGCCTGGCCACCGGATTGGGTTCCGGGTTGGTGGGCGTCTGCTACGTGTTGGACGAACCGTCGATCGGATTGCATCCCCGCGACAACAACCGGTTGATCGACGCCCTGCGCAACCTGCAAGCCCGCGGCAATACGGTCGTCGTGGTCGAGCACGACGAAACGATCATGCGTCGGGCCGATTGGCTGATCGACCTGGGGCCCGGGGCCGGTCAGCACGGCGGGCACATCGTCGTGCAGGGAACGCCCGACGAAGTGGGCAACGACTGCAACTCGCTCACGGGCCGCTACCTGACCGGCAAGGCGAAAATCCCCCTGCCCGAGCAACGTCGGCGCACCACCAAAACCCGTTCGATCACGATCGAAGGCGTGGCCACCAACAACCTGAAGAACGTGACGGTTCGCGTGCCGCTGTCGGCCCTGGTTTGCGTGACCGGCGTGAGCGGCTCCGGCAAGAGTTCGCTGTTGAACGAGACCCTCGCCCGGGCGTTGTTCCTCCGGCTCGGAGGGATCGCCGCAAATCCCGGCCCGCACACGAGCCTGCGCGGAACGAGCCAGATCGACAAAGTGGTGCAAATCGACCAGTCGCCGAT
>JAZFUB010000334.1:0-8842 GCA_036447015.1 Thermoguttaceae bacterium
CGCCGGAGCCAACGACTTCATGCACAAACCGTTCGAGGTGGAAAGACTCGTCGAACGGATCTGCCATCACTTGGACATCGAGACCGTCACGAGCCTCTGATCGAACAGCGAGCGGGCCAAATCGAATTGCCCGGGGCATCGCGATGACCGTGCGTGTTCGTAGTGCCGTTTCCCCAACCGGTCGGTCCCAACTGCCGCACGCCCTCAAGCGGTGGCCTATCGATGATGCGCCACCTGCCTCCCCTTGCCATCGAATCGAGTCGCCGAGTGCTCCCGATGGCCGACGGGTCGGCGGCAGCGCTGGCACGACTGCTGCTGGCCCCCGACACGGTCGATTCGGACGGGGTCGATTCGGACGGGGCGGATTCCGATCGATCGTTGGCGACGTGGTTTCGCAGCGATCCCCCGTTGGTCTTGTGGACGGCCTGCGTCGCGGACCGTAGCGACCGCTTCAAGCCCCACAGCATCGACGATCTGGCCGAGTGGCTGAGGGGCCACTTGCTCGAAGCATTGCAGTGGCACGAAACCGAAGGTCCGTCACAACAGCCGGCCGATCGGACGGAATTGGAATCGCTCGGTAAGCGAGTCGAATCCGCCGTGCGATTGGCCGATCTGGCTTCCCAACTGGCGGCCAAAGAGGGGCAAGAGACCAGCGAAATGGCCTATCTGCACGGGCTGTTGCACGAGGCGGTCGAGTGGCTGAGCGTGGGAGAAGCTGCTCCATCGTCGGATGTCGCCGACGATCTGCCCGCGTGGCTGGCCGAACCGGACGACTCCCCCGCGACCGAGGCGGTCCGCCGGGCATCGGCAATGCTCTGCGACGAAGACGAGACGCCCGAGGCGGCACGAATCGATCTGGATGCCGCAAGTCGCCGGGCCACCGAGTGTCGCCGACGTTGGCTGGCCGAGGAGGGAGAACTGGCCGCATGGCTGCCCGTGCTGTCAAACAAGCTGGGCCGGTTGGCCGCCCTCGAAGACGAATTCGAGGCGACGCTACAGTCTGAGAAGCTCGAGGCCATGGCCGAGTTCGCTGCCGGGGCCGGTCACGAAATCAACAACCCCCTGACGGTGATCGCCGGCCGAGCCCAGTTGTTTCTTCGCGAGGAGAAGGACCCGGAGCGACGTCGGGCCCTGGCGCTGATGAATGCCCAGGCAAAACGGGTCTACGAGATGATCGCCGACATGATGCTCTTTGCCCGACCGCCCCAGCCGGAGCCGGAGACGGTCGACCTGCTCGAATTGGTCGATGGAGTGATCGATGAACTCGCGCCGCAGGCCGCCCTGCATGAGACGGAGCTAAAGCGAACGGAAACCGACGACCCGGTCTCGATCGAGGTCGATCCGACCCAATTGACCGTGGCTCTGCGAGCGATGTGCCAAAACGCGCTGGAGGCGATCGGTCGGTCGGGTTGCATCGAGATTCGCATCCGAGGCGGCGAGCGCGACGTCCGGATCGACGTGATGGACGACGGCCCGGGCATTTCGCCCGAGGAACGCCGCCACCTGTTCGACCCCTATTACTCGGCCCGGCAGGCGGGGCGAGGGCTCGGCCTGGGGTTGTCGAAATGTTGGCGGATCGTCACCAACCACGGCGGACGGATCGATGTGGCCAACCGGCCGGACCAGGGGGCCGTCTTCACGATCACGCTACCCCGGCAGCAGGCCGGTCGAGCCTCCGATCAAGGATAGGGGTCGTCCCCTTGCCAACGGCGTCTCGGCGGCTATAGTGCAATGTTGGAAGTGTCGTCATCCGTGGAGCAACAGGAGCATCATGATTTTCAAGCGACCAACGCTGTTGCTCGTCGTCGCGACCCTGTTGATCGGCTCAGGTGGGCCTGCCCGCGACGCGATTGCCCGGGACATCCTCACTTTGGCCACGACGACCAGCACCGACAACTCGGGGCTGTTGGCACACCTGCACCGCGATTTCGAGAAGAAGACCGGCATCGTCGTCAAGGTGATCGCGAAGGGGACCGGCGCCGCCTTGCAGTTGGCCCGCGACGGTAATGCCGACGTGGTGCTGGTGCATGCTCGTGAGCAGGAGGACCGGTTCGTTGCCGACGGGTTCGGAGTGGCACGGCATGATGTGATGCACAACGATTTCGTGATCCTTGGCCCAACGAGCGACACTGCGAGCGACACTGCGAGCGACACTGCGAGCGACCCGGCAGGGATTCGCGGCGTAAAGAATGCCGCCGAGGCGCTGCGCCGCATCGCAGCCGCCGAGGAAACGTTCGTCTCTCGCGGCGACGGCTCGGGCACCCACATCAAGGAACAGCAGCTCTGGCGGCTGACTCGCGTGCCGCTGCAAACGAAGGTCGTGCGGATCTACTCCGGAGGCGTGGCCAAAGAGTTTCGATCGGTACGCCCGCCCGGCGATTGGTATCTGTCGATCGGCCAAGGCATGGGCAAGACGATCATGGTGGCGACCGAAAGACGGGCCTACACGCTGGCCGATCGGGGCACCTACTACGCGCTTGCGTTGGCAAAGCCGAGCAGAACGGATCTGACGATCGTCTGCCAGGGCGATCCGCTCCTCTACAATCCTTACGGCGTGATTGCCGTCAATCCGGCCAGGCATCCTCACGTGAACACCAAGGCCGCGACGGCTTACGTGCGGTGGATCACCTCGCCGGCCGTCCAAGCGATGATCGGCCGGTACACGGTGCAGGGCAAGGTGCTGTTTCATCCCGCAGTGGTGTTGGAAGAGCAGGGGCATCGGAAGAGAAGCGATAAGTAGGTCGATCCGATGCAAACGCTCCTCGACGCACTGCGCAACGCCTTGCACTTGATCTTCACGCTCGACGCCGACGTGTTCGAGTACGCCGGCCGGTCGCTGCTGATCGCATCGGTCTCGACGCTGATTGCCGCCGTGCTGGGCATACCACTGGGGATGCTCATCGCCGAGCGGACTTTTCGCGGAAAACGGGCCGTCGTGACCGTTCTGAACACGGCCCTGGCGTTCCCAACCGTCGTGGTCGGGCTGTTCATCTATACGCTGCTGAGCCGCACCGGCCCGTTGGGCCAACTGCAACTGCTCTTCACCATACCGGCCATCATCATCGGCGAGGTCGTGCTCATCGTGCCGATCATCACGGCCTTCACGATGACGGCCGTCGCACGAACGGACCGCGACGTTCGCAAGACGGCGATCGCGCTGGGGGCCGGCCGTCGCCAGGCGTTGTGGACTGTCTTCTGCGAGTCGCGGTTCGGCGTGGCCGCGGCCGTCATCGCCGCGTTCGGACGCGTCGTCAGCGAAGTCGGCGTGGCCACGATCCTCGGCGGCAATGCCGATCGGTTCACCCGGACCATGACCACGGCGATCGTGCTGAACGTCGACATGGGCAATTTCGCACTGGCCTTGGCGCTCGGGGGCGTGCTGCTGGCCCTCTCGCTTTCGATCAACGTCTTGTTCCAGTACGTCCAAGGCGGAGGGCCCGACTAGTGGAGCGATACCAACTCGAAGGCATCGTGCGTCAGTACCGCGAGTCGGGCACCGGTCGGATGGTCGACGCGCTGCGCGTCACCCAGTTGGAGGTCAAGCCGGGCGAGATCCTTGCGGTCGTCGGCCACAACGGCAGCGGCAAGTCGACCTTGTTGGAAACAATGGCCTTCCTCCACAAGCCCGACGAAGGGCGGATCCTGCTCGACGGCCAGGATGTGTGGGCCGAAGGAAAACCGCTCGACGCCCGGCGCCGCTGCCCGATCCTGTTGCAGAAAACGGTCCTCTTCAAGACGTCCGTGCTGAAGAACGTGATGTACGGCCTACGATTGCGCGGGCTGCGGCGAGACGAAGCGGGACGCCGGGCGGAAAATGTTCTGCGGCTGGTCGGACTCGAACGGCTGGCCCATCGGCGCCATCGCGAGCTTTCCGGCGGCGAACGACAACGCGTGGCCCTTGCCCGGGCGCTGGTGCTGGAGCCGGAAATCCTCCTGATGGACGAACCGACCGCACACGTCGATCGGGCCAACGAGTTGTTGATCGAGGAAGTGATCCGCGAAATGCACGCCCGGACCGGCATGACCGTCGTCATGGCCGGCCACAACGCACGCCAGGCAATGACCCTGGCCGACCGGATCGTCACGATGCTCTCCGGACGCCTGATCGAAGGAACGATGGACAACCTGTTCACCGGCACGCTACGCGCGGAAGACGATGGTTTCGTCTTCCACGGAGAGACCGGCTTGCTGCTACAATTGGCGTCCGAAGCGATCGTCCTGGAGAACGGCAACGCACTGCCTCCGCCGGACGAACCGGTACAGATCGCCATCGATACCGACCTATTGAAGATCGTCGCGGCCGAGGAGCCCACGGTCGAAACCCTCAAGGGCAAAGTCGAATCGATCCGCCGCCACGGCGACCGCTGCCGTCTGCGCGTCCGACTCGACGAAGGCCACCGGCTCCGTAGCGAGATGACGTTCTCGGAGTATCAAAGGTTGAACATCAACCTGGGCATCACCGTTCGACTGCGAATTGCAGAAGGGGCAGTGCGCCTAATCGGCACACCAAGAGCAACCGGCCCCGAGTCGTGACAAAACCGACCCCAACGGGGTCCAACAACAAAGCCTACGGTGTAGAGTTATCCCTGGTGCTTTCGAGTTTGATCAGTTTCAGCGTGGCGGCCGGGGGTAGCGGTGGTTGGCGGGGACGGTCGTAGTTGGCCGGTAGGGCTTCCCAGCGTAGGACGTACTTTGTGTTCGGTTGGTGGGTTTGGCCCAGGTCGCGGGCGAGCTTTACGCTGATGCCTTCGAAGGCGATCGTCGGTCGCGTCAGTTCCTTGGGAAACTCGGACGGGACGGTGACGTCTCGGTCGATCGGCCGCAACGTCGCTTCGTCGAGCACGATACGGCCCGAGCCGTAGTCGCGATGGCGGTACTTGATCGAGAACGCGGCCGGCTCGACCTTTTGGGGTTTGGTGATCGAGATCCCGATGAACGGCATGGCGCCGCGTCCGCTGAATGGAATCGGCTTTTCCCAGGTGGTGATCGGCCGGCATTGCCAACGGCCTTGCTCGAATCGGGCCAAGTAGATCTGCATGTGGCCGTTTTCGTCCGTTTTGTGGTAGGCGATGATCGGGCGGTTGTCGGAGTCGAACACGAATCGCACGCCGCTGTTGATCATGCCGCCGCCGGACGGGACCGGGTCGACGCACAGCGGCTTCTGGCCGAGTGTCAACGGGACCGTCACCGGCGTGCCGTCGGCCGTCTCCCAATGTTTCATGTCGCGGCTTCGTGCGTAGGACAGGTCGTGGTTGGTCGCACAGTCGGGCGTGTCGCGCCAGACCCAGATGACGTGGAACAGACCGTCGGGCCCCCGGATCGGACCCTGCGGGTAAGCGTTGCAGTCGCCTTGGCCGTCGAACAGCGGCGTGTCGAGGAACCTGCTCCACCGCTTCGTTGCGACGTCGTAGCCGTTATAGAATCGGCTGCCGTTGCCGCTCCCGCCCGAGCGATAGGTATACAGAAGCTTGCCATCGGCGTCCTCCAGGAAGATCGGGTACGTGACGCGATGTTCTTCCAGGCCGGTCATCGGCAGCCGCTCGAACGACGTGATGTCGCCCGGCTTTTGGCTACGAAAATAGATCAACGGCACGCAATGCATGTTGCCCGAGACGTGAAGGTAACCGGCCGCATCGACGGCCATCGTGACGTAGTTGTGGCTATCCCAGCCGACCTTGGTTGGGAGGGTCGCTTTCTGCCACCGGCGTTCGTCCAGCCCGCGTCGAGCAACGATCAGTTCGTGCTTTTCGTTGTAGTAGGCCACGTATTGTTGGCCTCCGTGCGTCAACAGAGCGAATCCAACGGGGAACCAGGACGGGACCGTGTCGATCTCGAGTGTGTCGACCACGCGATAAGTCGCAGCGGCGAGGTTCGTGCAGCAGAGCATCACGCAGGCGGCGGGGAGGAGCAGGGTCTTCATGGCGGTGTTCTCGTTTGAACTGGTGTACGATGTCACAACGTTGCCATTGTATCACTGCACGCGACGAATCGCCACGGTCAACCGGCCCTCGTTGTCGTCCAGCTCGGCGGCCGAGTCGTTGATGCGGAAGTAGAGCGTTCCGGTTTGCTCGGGTGTCAGCGTCAGTCCCAATCCGACGGCGGCCGGACGAAGCAGCGCGGACGTACTGTTCGGCTCGGGCTGATCCGGGCGCAAAGCGGCCAGCAAGAGCCCCAGCGGGCGGCCCTGGTAGTAGCGGATCGAAACGCCGCCCGGCTCGCTCCACCAGATCTGCGGTTGGTCGGCAACCTGGTAACGCCCCGTCGCGCGCATCTCGTAGGTCACGCCCGCCTCGAGTTGCATGCCCGTGTTTTGCCACCCTCGTTCGGCGGAAACGGTCACCCGGGCCCCTTCGGCCGCCATCGGCTTGCCGGGCGTGAAGTCGACGGCCATGGCCGGCACATCGTAGCCGTATTCCAACCCCATGACCAAGAGTTGCCACTCTTCGCACAACGGCTGCCAGTCGTCGGCCATCAGAGCGCGAAACCGAGCGTTGAAGTCGGGCTTGAGGACGTTCTTGTAGAGCGAACGGAAACGCTCCTGGTAGCGGGGATGGCGGTCGAGCAACGAGGCGATGGCCCAGCACCAGGCGTACGGCTCGTTCTCGATGTAGGCTCTGCCCGAGAAATCGATCACGCCCTGCAGCCGCATCGGGCGACCCTCGGCAATCGCGTCTTTGATAATCCGAACGCGACCCCAGTGAGGCACCTCGTCGCGATCGGCCGGCATGTGGCCCAGCGCCAGTTGCTTTCCGTCCCAGTGATGTGTACTCAACAACTCGGCAACGCCCTCCATGTACCACGGCGGGCCGCACGCGCCGAGCATCGTGTTCATGAACCCATGCGTCCCTTCGTGCAACAACAAGTGGCGACGGTAATAGTCGCTCGGCTGGTCATACAACCAGAACTCGAAGTTCTGGGCATAGCCGTTCTTAAACGGCGGAAGGCCCGGCGGCAACAGGCCGACGTTCCAGAATCGGACCTTGTCCTTCATCAGGAAGCCGGTCAACCGCCAGTCGGCGTGCTCGGCCTGCTCGACGTGAAAGTAGGCGCACCACTGGGCAAACGCCTGGTCGAACATCTCGGGCAATCGGTCGATCTCGTCGGAAGCGGGCAAGTCGGTGTAGAGTGTCAGACGCCGGCTCTGAAGTTTCCGAATGCCCGCGGCCGCTACCTTGCGCTCGTTGATCGTCAGCCGCGGCACGTCGTCGAGCCAGCGGCCGGCCGAATCGCTCGGACCGCGGAACACGTCGGCCAAGGTGCGCCGCTCGGGACCGTCCGGCTCCTTCGAGTTCGACGCGGCGCCGCTGGAATCCTGGGCGGAATCCTGGTCGGTCATCGTCGGCTTTTGGGAAACGGCCCGACGATCGTCGGCCGTCGGCTTCGGCCGGGACGCTCGCGCCGGTGTCGTCGCAGGGCGCTGGAGGCTGCGGGAAGAACGGCGTGGCGCCGGCGGGCGTCCGGCATCGCAACCGATCATCAGACAGGCCGTCGCGAGCCCAAGAATGAATAAGCATTGGTGCATTCTTGACATCGACGTGTGAATCCTCGAAGAACTTCTGCCGCCCCTTCGGGGCTCTTGGGAGATTGAGACTCTGACTCCCAGGGCTAACGCCCTGGGCTATTGACTATCGCCCCTTCGGGGCTTTCTTGTCGGCGGGTACGTTTTACGCTATTGTACGTCTTCGAGGGCCTTCTTGGGCACCCCCTCTGTATCAAGGAATGAGGAAAACGATGAAACGCACGAAAAACACGGCATTTCTCGCATGCTCTCCAGTTCTTCTGGCGGCCTGCCTGCTGCCGGCCGGTTGCTGGTCGGCCGATGAGTCGGAGGTCGTTGTCTATTCGGCACTCGATCGAGAGTTCTCCGAACCGATCTTCGAGGATTTCACGACCGACACCGGGGTGACCGTCGCGTGGAAATTCGACAACGAATCGACCAAAACGGTCGGGTTGACCAACCTGCTGATCGAGGAAGCCGCCCGTCCTCGGTGCGATGTCTTCTGGAACAACGAGATCCTCAACACGCTACGGCTGGAGCAGCAGGGCGTGCTCGACGTCTACCGCTCGCCGGCCGCCGAGGTCTATCCCGAGATGGTCCGATCGGCCAACGGCACGTGGCACGGCTTCGCCGCCCGGGCAAGGGTGCTGATCGTCAACACGGACCTGGTGGCCGAAGACGAACGGCCCGGCTCGATCCACGATCTGGCCCAGCAGAAGTGGCGTGGCAAGGTGGGTATCGCCAAGCCGCTGTTCGGCACCACGGCCACACACGCCGCCTGCCTGTTCGCCCATTGGGGAGACGATCGGGCGAAGGAGTTTTTTCGCGGACTGACGGCAAACGACGTGCAGATCCTTTCGGGTAACAAGCAGGTGGCCCTTTCCGTGGCGGGCGGGCAGTTGGCCTTCGGGCTGACCGACACGGACGACGCGATCATCGAGATCGAGAAAGGGCTGCCCGTCGCGATCGTCTATCCCGATCAGGGCAAGGACGGCCTCGGCACGCTGTTTATTCCCAACACACTGGCGATTATCAAGGGAGGCCCTAATCCTGAGATGGCCCGGCGGCTGGTCGACTACTTGCTCGGGCCGGAGGTCGAGGCCAAGCTGGCGGCCGGCCCGAGCGCCCAGATCCCGTTGAATCCGAATGTCGATGTCGACGTGCGGGTGCAGACGCCGGGGACGATTCGGCCGATGGCGGTCGATTTCGAGGCGGCCGCATTGAAGTGGAAAACGGCCGCCCGGTTCATTCGCGACGAGTTCACCGGCGGATGATCTTTCCCCAGGCCGCCGAATAGGGTAGGGTAGATAGTTAACATCTCCAATCGCCAAGAAGTAACCATGC
>JAZFUB010000335.1:0-4903 GCA_036447015.1 Thermoguttaceae bacterium
GGAGTATGGCAACGGCCAGATCGGCGCCCAGGGCGTGCATCAACTGGACATGATCCGATGGGCCCTCAAGCTTCAGAAGCATCCAACGATGGTGCAGGCCATGGGTGGGACATACTCACGCCCGACGTGCAACGAGACCCATCCCACGGAGTTGAGCGTCAGCTACAAGTTCGAAGATCCCGATATCATGGTGACGTTTGAAACGCGGACCGGTTATGCGAATCCGGAAGCGGGCATGGGAACCACCTACCCCTGGGTCAACCATCGAGATCTGGTGGGGGCGATCTTCTTCGGTTCCGAAGGCTACATGATTATTCCCGACTTCAGCAACTACTATACGTTCCTCGGACGCAAACATGAACCGGGCCCGAGTTCGAAGACCGTGGCGCCCTCGCTCATGGACGACGGACATTTTCGAAACTGGATCGACGCGGCCCGGTCGCGTGATCCTGCGCGTCTGACCTCCGACATCGCCGAAGGACACCTTTCCTCCAGTTTGTGCTATCTGGGGAATATCGCGTACGAGACCCAGCGGACACTCACATTCGATCCGGCAACCGAGCGGTTCATCGACGACGAAGACGCGAATCGGCTGCTGACTCGCGACTACCGTGCCCCTTTCACTTTGCCACGAGAGGTCTAGCCGCCGCAACTCACAATTGATGGCCCACCAGGGGCTAAAGTTGCCCAGATTTGTTAATCCGAGGGTTACCCAATTTACCCTGTTCATCTTGACTCGAACGGACGTTTCAGCAGGTGCCACTGACACAAGTCAATTCCGCTGATACTCGCACCGTGTCAAGATCAATAATTTGGTGGTCTGGGTAGAATTACATCTTCATGTACCCTCAATTGTGATTTGCGGCACTAGGATTGGACATTCACGATAGGGAGCGAAGGGGAAATGGGCCAAAGCAGTAAGATGCGCAGAACTTAGCCCACGTCCCGGTGACGCCGTCGAGCCGACGGAAACCATCGGCGCCCAACTAATTCCAAACCAACTCGTCTTCCAACGCCTGATCGACGTCAATGCTACGATGCCTTGTACTGCGAGGCGCAAGGTCGCCCTCCCACAGCAAGTCGTCGAGCAGCCAGTATCTCGCCCGAGAAGCCGTGTGCCGGGCGGCCGCCATTCGGGCAAAGGTGGCATCGACGTGGGCTCGCCGCATAGCAAGCATGCTCGTCTCGTCGATCCGACCGAAAACGTGCGCGGATCGAGTCGGTCGTATGAGCGGTCGCGATTCGCTCAGTAGCTGGGGCAACGTCGGACCGATAAAGGTCCTCCTGTCCGATGGAAAGGATCGCCTGCCGAGCAGAGTCCCGATCGCTTCGTACGGCATGGGACCAATAGGCATTGCCAGCAGCGAACTGCCCGAGACGCCGGGCGCGACGGCGGGATTCTCCACGGGACCGAAAAGCTCGTCCCTCGTGATCGATGCAACCAGTTCGGGTGGGGCGAAGGGTGTTAGTCCAGCACCAAAGTGGAAAACGAGCGCATCGACGTCTGCAACATCGATTGTGCCATTTTGATCGAGGTCGGCACTCGGCGTGCTGCTTCCCAACGCCGAAAGGACAAGGTTCAGGTCGCGGTCGCCGACCGCGCCGTCACCGTCGACGTCGCCCGCCGCGTTGCCGAAATAGAAGACGTCATCTCCCGGCAGTTGGAAGTTATCTCTGTAAACCGTCACTTGCAGCCATTGGTTGCGAATGTCGCCGTCGTTGAAGACGAGGGTAATCCGGTCCGAGTCCCCATCGCCGGCCCCGCGACGCAACTTTACGTCCCGCGGCGCCGGTCCCGGAATCCAGTTGCCCGAATCGCTCGGGTCCGTCACGAGCACCGAGAAGTCATCCGCGATCGGTACGTACCCCTGCGGCACGGCGTCGATGTCGACCATGATGCCCGTAATGCCTTGGGCGAAGTTCGTGACGTTGGCGGACGTCGGCACAACGCCGGGCAACAGGGCAGCCTTGTCCGGCGCGCGGGCGTTGTCGTCGTCGACATTGGCATCGCTGTCGAAACCGTCGAGGGCCGAGTTGTTGTAGAAGACGTGTCGGGCGACGACGGTTTCCGCCAGCAAGCTCACGTTGTCCAGCGTCGCGGTCGCCAGGACGCCGTCGATGTGGCTGGTGACCGCCAGTCCGGCATAGACGTTCTCGGCCATTGCGATCGTCTCGCTGCCGAGCGGATCCCAGGTCTCACCGTCCTGGGAAATATAGGACGTGAAGGTATCGGCCTGGCGCACCAAGGCGACCCAATAGGGTGTGGCAACGCCCGGCTGAGAATCGAGGGTAGACGCCTCGCCGTCGCCGGCACGTCGCAGGAACGCGGCGCCCGTGTCCGGCGTAAGCAGCGTCATCGCATGGGCCGAGCCAGGCTCGAGCGTCTGGCGGATCATCACGCCCGCCTTGGCCGACTCGTGGGTATCGGCAAGTTCCACCACATGGGCGACAATCGCGCCGTCGCCGGTCAGTGGCCGATAGACGAAGTGGAACTCGTCGCCGGAGCCTCCGATGTCTTCGCCGGAGCCGTCAATGGTCCAGACGCCGTTGTAAAGGAAGTCACTTCCGGGCGTCTGAACCTCGCCGACGTCCGCGGCCTGCCACTCGTCCACGCCTTCGGCCGCGAGCTGGACCGACTGCACCGGCTGGTCGGGGTCGCTGGAGGCGATCTGAAGCGTATCGGCGATCGGGCCCGGCTCTTCAGGCCGCACGGCAACGGGCCAATCGATCGATCCGCCCGGCGCGAGCGACAGCGGCAGTGCGATCCCCGAGTGTCCTCCCCAGAAGGGCGAACCGTCGGGCGTGGTTATTGCCGTGATTTGAAGCGCGGTTGTGCCGGTATTCGTCAGTCGAAGGTTCGCCGTGGTCCACAGCCCGGCCACGACGGCGCCGAAATCCAGCTCGGCCGGCTCGATCGTAAGCTGGGGACGGAGCTGATCCGGCTCGGCGAAGATGACCGTCAGCGAATACTCTCCGACACTTTCGCCCGCGACGGGATTCTTCGGGTCGCGGTTGCCGCGCGAGGTTACCGCCAGATAATAGTCGCCGTCTTCCGCCAAGGGCACGGCTTCGAGTCGTGCGTGCGTCCCCGTGGCCGGCTCCATTTGGGCCAGCACCGTGGTTTGGTCGGGCCCGTAAAGGGTCAGCATCGGCACGA
The DNA here is from genome assembly GCA_036447015.1 of Thermoguttaceae bacterium. Lineage (GTDB taxonomy): Bacteria > Planctomycetota > Planctomycetia > Pirellulales > Thermoguttaceae > JAZFUB01. The sequence continues at coordinate 3,158 of JAZFUB010000335.1, forward strand.
GCCGTCCGTCGATCTGCTGTCCGTAGACGTCCGCGTTGAGCACTTGCCCGGCGGCGGCTGTAAAGCGGAAGAAATCGACGTCGTCGGGCCAATCGACGGCCGAGTCAATAGCGGCCGCCTCGCCGGCAGACGTCCCCGATTCGAGTGCGTCGAGCAGCAGATCGCCCCAATCGGAAGGCACGACGGCATGAGTGATGCAGCCGATGCCGGGACCTCCACAGGGCCATTTCAGGAAGAAATCGCGGAAGTTGGTGCCGCCGGCCGCCGCGTCGTTGTAGAAGAGGAACCGTTGACCGTTGCGTCCTTGCGGGAAGACGTTGCCCCACTCGGGCAGGTAAATGACCAGGCCCTTGCCCGGTCCTTTTTGTCTTAAGATCACGCGGTCGAGGTGGATCCTGGCGATGCCGGCGGCGTCGCGAATCGCCGCCGAGATCCCCGAGTCGTCGATCACGGCGGTAAGGTACTCGCGGAGATCCCGATAGCCGTCGACGGTCCAGAACTCGGCCTTGTACCGGGCGTCCCGCAGCCGGGCCCAATCGTCGGCCGTGGCGCCCACCAAAGAGACGGCGGTGAAATCGTCGAGCCGGCGATTCAGTTCCGGAAGGTAGCTCATGTCCAACACCGACACCGTGGTTTTCTGCACGGGACTGCTGGTATTTTCGGTGTCGGCGTCGAACATCGCGATGGCCAGATCCCTTGCCGAGGCGTTGGGATGATCGGCCAGCCATTGCAGCGACTTGTCGTAGTTCGTATAGGAACCATGCGCGTGCCCCATCCGCTCGGACTCCGAGGCGTGGACGTATCCGACCTCGCCGATGAACTCGGTGACCAGTTCGATCTGCTGCATGTTGCAGGCGTCCATCACGAAGATATCGACGAAGGGCACGTTGTCGAAGACCCGCCGCAGTTCGCCGGTGGAGATCATGTCGCCGGAAGTTTCGTCCAAAGAGATGCCGCTGCCGAGCCCGCCGCCGTGATCGTAGATCGTCAGCACGTAATGCTGGGCCGGGTAGTTCGCCATCGCCCAGTCAACAAACGTTTCCAGCGTATTGCCGTCGCCCATGTTCCATTCCGCTCGACCGGGAATGGGCGAGAGGTCGGTGGCCCACTCGTTCCACTTCCCGTCGTAAGCGACCAGTCCTCGGCGGGTCTCGGTCCAGTCGGCGGCGTTGGGGCCCTGCGAGGGCACCTTGATGTTCGTGCTGCCGTAACCCTCGGCCGGATGGCGGTCGACCATCGCCACCACGTTGACGCCGGCCGGCATTTGCACCTGTTCCATCTGGTCCATGTTGCGCAGCGCTTGGAGTTCCCGGTTGCCGTCGCCGTCGAGAAACGCCATGATGGTCCAGGTATTGTTGGTGACGGTGATTGGGCGGGTCTTGGTGTTGTTCGTCTCGTCGTCTTCGGCCACCCCGTTTTGCCCGTCGACCAGCACGCCGATGAATTGCTGTCCGGTGACAATCCCGGAAGAGGGAATCGCCAACGAAAAGAAGGGCGGATTGACCGACATGCCGGCCGGCAGCGCGGCGACGTTAAACGCCCCGCCGGTAAGAAGCGTGTCGGACGTGGTGATTACCGGGTCGCTGGAGAGATAGATCCCGATAGAGAAGCCGCCGGCGTCGGCCGACCCGGCGTTGCGCACGGTCACGTCGACAAAGTCGGCCAGCGACTGGCCCGGCCCGACCGCTCCCCGCTCGGACTTGAAAAGATCGATCACCAAATCGGGGCCGCGGATCGTCATCGGCT
>JAZFUB010000336.1:0-4985 GCA_036447015.1 Thermoguttaceae bacterium
TCTTCCGGGTAACTCCATGGAGCGAAGTCGGCGACGCTCCCATCGGCGTCAACGACCATGGCCCAGCCCTTGCCGCCGGAACTCCAATAGATACCCTCTCCGAAATACTCGTCGGCAACGTCCGTTTTGTAAAGCACCTGGCCGGGAGCCATCGTTTCGGGCAGGTACCAAACGGTCGAGTGAAACACGTCGACGTTCTGGCTCGTCCCTTTGTTCAGGACGACGAACCAACCGTCGGTCACCACGGTCTGGTCCGTAACGTTCTGGATTTCGACATAGTCGGGCGTCCCGCTGCCGGCCTCGGTGATCAAGATCGTCGGCTCCCCGCCTTTGCTCTGCCAGGCGGAATCGTCGAAGGTCGGCAGCGTCCAGGTCGACGCCTCGGTGCCGTCGGCCGGAACGTGATGGGTCATCGGGTTGTCGATCGTTGCCAGAACGACGCTCTCTTGGGCGATTCCGTACGAGATATCGTCGACCTGCGAGGGAAACGAGGACGCGAACTCATGGCCCACGGTCATGCGGTCGGGCTGCACCAGCGCAAGGTACTCGCCGTCGCGGTCGAGTTGAAAGTTCGTATGCAGTTCACCGGTCGGGTCGATCCGATTCTTGCCCGACGCGAAGATCACGCGGTATTCGCCCGGCTGCAGTGTGACGTCGGGAAACTGCCACTTGATCAAATCGTTGGAATCGTCGGTCAGATACCAGTCTTCGAGACTCTGCTGCGTAGTGTCCGTATTGAGGATTTCGATCCAGTCGGAACTGGCATCGTCCTCGTCCAACAGCAGCCCGGAATCGTTCGCCGCCAAGAACTCGCTGATGACGAAGGGGCCGGCCTGCAGGACAAGCCGCGGTTCGAGTTGCTCCACAGACAGTCGCTGCCCGTGTCCAAATCCACACGATCGACCGCTCAGACACCGACCGGCCCGAGAACCACGTGTCGACAATGCGATTGCTCTGAAAGCTCGAAACATATCATGGATCTCCGTTGCGGCTGAGTTGCCGGGCAATCATGCGATGCTGCGGCCGCATTCGTGACTGGTGACTGCGATACGGAGAAGCAGGTAGACAACCCCTCCATTATCCTATTATGCACAAAATGCCGCCGAACACAACTTCAACAGAGAAGGCAAGCCCCCTTGTGGTGTGGTTTTGAGGGCCGATGGGCGAAGGTAGGTGAGTTGGCTGTGCGTACTGCGCGATCGCTGGACGACCGAAAAGACCACCGTTGCGCTTCTCGTTCAGGGTTCGCAGCGTACGGTTGTCTCCAGCCACACCTTGAGATGTGCATCCCACGAGGTTTTGAAGGCCTTGTAGCCGGCCCGCGTCCGGAAGACCTGGCTGTCGTTCCAGAGCACCCGCCAATCACTGTCCGCTTCGGGCCAGAGGAAGACCTGTCCCCAGATGAGCCGATTGTCGGCGTCGATGCCCGGATGTTCCGGCGTGCCGTCACCGGAGAGTCTCAGCATCTGTTCGGCCGACAAGAGGTCTTCCGATGCGGCCTTCAGGTTCTCCAGGATCCAGTCGGACCGGGTGGCCATGGCGACGAACCCACCGCTCTTGTTCTCGCGTTGGTAGGCCCAATTGAGACAAACCCTTGCCGGTGTGACGCCCAGTTGGCCGGCAATCTCCTGGATGACCGGGTCCATCATGTCGGCCCGGTGTTCCTTGAACGTGTCGCGACCGGGCCGTTTGGGCGACCCCAGCGACATGTATCCGGTGCAGACGATGCCGCTTGATTCCATGAATCGGCGCAGTTCGGTCTGCTGGAAGAGCGGATGCATTTCCATCTGGTTGAGCACCGGCCGCGAGGCGTCATCGACGTCCGGCAGAAGCAATTCGAGGGCCGCCCGGGTGTGGTTGGAGATTCCGATATCGACCGCCTTGCCCGCCTGCTTCAACTTCACGATTTCGCCCCAGGTCTCCAGGAAGGCTTCATGGATGTAGGGCACGGCATCGGGGTTGCGATGTCCGCCGGCACAGCCGGGCGTGTGGACGTTCGGCCAGGGCCAATGGTTCACGTACATATCGATCTTGTCGACACCCAGGGCGGCAAGCGTCGCGTCCATTGCCGGCGCGACGTCCTTGGGGTCCATGTGGCCGTTCCACAGCTTGCCGGTGATGAACAATTCGTCGGCCGAGGCGATGTATCCCTCTCGAACGGCCTCTCGAATCGCTTCGCCCACGACGTCTTCGTTCTCGTAAGCGCGAGCCGTATCGATATGACGCCAGCCGAGCCGGATGGCTTCGACCGTGGCGTCTTTCATAGAGTCCTGTGCCCAATCGGAATGAAACGTTCCGTAGGCCGCAATGGGCATCGTGGTCCCGCTGGCGAGTTGGACCTGGTGGACGGATTGCGGATCGATGCCCTCGATGCTCCGGTCGAAACAGACCTGTTCGACGGCTGGATTCGGACTTGTCAATGGACGCTCCTTGCGAATCTGTTCTCTATGGTTTGTGGGTTGAATGTCGAGCCATAGCCTAAGGCAACTCGGCTGAAGATTCAAGGGCCATAGGAAGAAAGTGCCTCATGCGGGGGGCTCTCCGCACTCAGCCGACCCCAACGGGGTCTAACAACAAAGCCCAGGGTCGCGCAGCGCACCCTGGGTAACGGTTGAACGAACCCATACCAACCTCACCGAGGTTGTACAATCGCTTAACGGCATGTGGAACACCTTCGGCGTTCGTTTGATCGCCGGGCTACCGACCTAGGGCGCGCTGCGCGACCCTAGGCTTCGTTGTTCAACCGCTTCGCGGTAAGGAAGGTGGACGGCGTTTCGTTTTTACCCACCGTGCTGCAAGAGAAACTCCTCTGCGTTGGCCGTCGTGGTTTCGTTCTCGGTGACTTCGAGCACTTGCCGGAGGACGCCGACGGCGTCGTCGCGTTGCTGCTTGTCGCTCATGTCCATCCGTTGGGCAATCGTCACGGCGACGCTGGCAGCCGTCTCAGCGATGCCCGGTTCGCTGAGATACGATTGTGCCAGGCGAAGCGAGTCGATCGAGGGCGACCACTTGAACTCGGCCAGCACGGCCGACACCGTGCGAGCGTTTTCGTCCAGCGTGAGCAGTCGTTTCAGCAGGCGGACCTTGCGCTCACGCGGCACTCTATCCGTAATCACGCGGCGCAGGCACGCCATGACGGCCTCGGTCTTGGTCCGCCGGTCGTCGGTCTCCTCGGCGAGTTTCAAGAGTGCGCCGGTTGCCTTTCGATCGGATATCGTTCCCAACGCGTCAATGGCCGTATCCCGGATCGCGGGATCCGGATTTTTGGTAGCCGCGATCAACTCGGTCACAGAGGCGCCGTCCAACAGCAGCATTGAGCTATGGTATTGTTGGTATTCTCCGCCCTCACCGCGAAGGCCCAGTGCGAGCCAACTCGGGCTGAGTTCGATGGCCGTCTGGCGAAGAATGGAGTTGGTGTGCCACAACAACGGAGAAACGTCATCGTGAGCGTCGGCCCCCAGGATCGCAACGATCCGTCGCAGGCAGGCGGCCTGGTAGAAACCGTCTTCGGGGTTGTCCTCCATCAGTTGGCGGCAGAGGCGGACTCGCTCCTTGTCGTCCTTCGTCGACGCAAGGTCCTTCGCCAGCCGTTCGTCAACCAGTGTGTGCAAGCTCTCGAGCGGCTCCGACGAGTCGGCTGCTTCGATCGCAAGGATGGCGTCTTCGAGCGTATGCCGATCGGCGTCGGTGCGATAGTTCCAGCGAAGATCTCTCAGTCGCGGCAGATACGCCTTGGCGGCACCGCCGTAGTCACGCAACGTGTTGAAGCGGTGGACCGTTCGCGTGCCCTTTCCCCAGCGATGGGCGTCGAGCGTTTCGAAACAAAGAGGGATACCTTCCTCAATGCGAAATCGCAGCATCAGATCGAGACAATGTTGACGGGCATTGTCGTCGAACATCAGATAGTTCGGCGGCGGGACCACGATCGCGTCGTAGATGTTCTGGGCCATCACGGCCGTGTCTTCTCGCGTGAAGAATTTTAGTAGATACGCCCCGCAACCTCGCGTGCGACCGGCCGACGTCTTCAGCAGCTTGGCAACGGTCGGATAGAGCAACTCTCGGTCGATGCCTTCCAGCGGATCGCCCTCTGCAGCCAAGCTGGGCACCAGGCCGTCGAAATAGAGCGGCGCGACTCTGCCGGGCGCATGGCCGAGCGAGAAGGCCAGCGCTTGTTGCGTGGGCAGCATGAGCCCTTCTTCGTCTGCGGCCAGCACCGCCCGAAGCATGTCGGGCACGGCCTCGCGCGCCGGTGCTTTGATCCGAGCCAGCGCGTAACCGGCCGCGATACAGACGATGCCTTCCTCGTCCGTCAGTGCCTTCGAGATAGCAGGCACTGCAGCGGCGGCCCGTTCTCCCTGGTGCCCCAGCGCGGCACAGGCGCCCGCTCGTGCCTCCGGCTTGTCGCTTTTCAACAAGTCCATCAGTTGCGGGGTAAAGTTGCCTTCCTTCTTCGCCAGCGATTTGGCGATCCACTCGCGTGCGATCGGCGACCAGCAATCGAGCCGGTCGATCAGTTCCTGGGCGCTCATGTCGTCGGTGTCGGCCAATCGCCAGCGGCCGGCGGCAATCGCTTCGTCCGCGCCCTTTTCGTCGAGCCAGGCATCCCGGTCGTGGCCCTTGCCGGTCAGGTGGATCGCTCTGCGTGACAACGTCGCACTGAGGACCTGGGCAACCGTCGGATCGAGCAGTTCACGGCCATAGTGGCCGCCGAGCCGTTGATAGACGAACCGCCCGTCGGCCTGCCGCGTCAGTGCGAAATACCAACGCAGCTCTTTGTGCAATGCGGCAACGGCTGCCGGTCCGCCGCAGTTGGCCCCCAGCAGATCCCAGAAGTAGCTGTAGGAATTGCCGCTATGCCCATACTCGCAAGTGTTGTAGAGCGATGTCGTCATTTTGGAGAAGAACTGCGAGTCGTCGGTTCTCCCTTGCAGACTGAAGACGACCGCGGCGATTCCGTTCTTGCCGTTGCCCGACATGCCGTTTCT
>JAZFUB010000337.1:0-9299 GCA_036447015.1 Thermoguttaceae bacterium
GGTTTCAGTTGCAAGGTTTCAGTTGCAAGGTTTCAGTTGCAAGGTTTCAGTTGCAAGGTTTCAGTTGCAAGGTTTCAGTTGCAAGGTTTCAGTTGCAAGGTTTCAGTTGCAAGGTTTCAGTTGCGAGGTTTCCCGCCATGTCCGCCATCGACCAGTACCTGGAGACGCACGCCGAGCGATTCGAAGACGAGTTGTGCGAATTGTTGCGAATTCCCAGTGTCAGCGGCGATCCGAAGCATCGCGACGACATGCATCGGGCGGCCGAGTGTGTCGCCGAGCAGTTCCGCGGGCTCGAACTGTCGACCGACATCATCACGGGCGAGGGCCATCCGATCGTCTATGCCGAGTCGCCGACCGTCGACGGCGCACCGACCGTGCTGGTCTACGGCCACTACGACGTCCAGCCGCCGGAGCCGCTCGATAAGTGGACCACGCCGCCGTTCGAGCCGACCCGGCGCGACGGCAACCTCTATGCACGCGGTGCGACCGACGACAAGGGCCAGATGCTCACACACGTCAAGAGCGTCGAGGCATGGATGCGGACCGAGGGCCGACTGCCGTTGAACGTCAAGTTCCTGATCGAAGGGGAAGAGGAAGTCGGCAGTGCAGCGTTGGAGCGGTACCTGGCCACGCATGCCGACCGCTTGGCCTGCGACTGCGTCGTGATCAGCGACAGTGCCCAGTTCGCGCCCGGCAGGCCGGCGATCACCTACGGGCTGCGTGGTATCGTTTGCTATGAACTGTTGTTGAACGGCCCGGACCGCGATCTGCACTCGGGCTCGTTCGGCGGCTCGATCACCAATCCGGCCAACGCCCTGGCGACGATTTTGGGCGGCCTGATCGACCGGCAGGGCAAGGTGCAGGTGCCCGGTTTTTACGACGACGTCGTGGCGTTGTCGGACCGCGAGCGGGAAGCGTTCGCGTCGCTCGACTTCGACGAGGGTGAGTTCTTCGCCCAGGTCGGCGTCGAGAGTGCCATGGGCGAGGTCGGCTATACGGCATTGGAGCGTCGCTGGGCTCGGCCCACGTTCGACATCAACGGCATGTGGAGCGGTTATCAAGGCGATGGGCCGAAGACGGTTCTGCCCGCGGCGGCCGGCGCGAAGTTCAGTTTCCGGCTTGTCCCCGACCAGACGCCCGAGCGGATTACCGCCGCGCTGAGAGAGAAGGTGGCCCAGTTGTGTCCGCCGGGTATCCGGTTCGAGTTGATCGATTTTCACGGCGGGCCGGGCGTGCTGGTGCCGCTGGAAAGCCCGTACATCGCGGCGGCGGCCCGGGCGATCGAACATGCGTTCGGCACACCGCCCGTCTTCACGCGCGAGGGAGGCTCGATTCCGATCGTGGCGACGTTCAGCCGGGCGCTCAAGGCCGACGCGCTGTTGTTAGGCTGGGGCCAAGACGACGACAACACGCACAGCCCGAACGAGAAGTTTTGCCTGGCCGATTTCCATCGAGGGATCAAGGCGAGTGCCCGGCTATGGCAGGAATTGAGCCAGATCGACAACGGATAGCCCCCATCCAAGCCCACCGACGGCGTTCGGTGGGACTCTGTGCGACGCCGGGTGCGTGGCGTGTGTGCTTCGACGGGTCCCACCGGTCGCCGCCGGTGGGCTTGGAAGGTGTGTGATCGGCTGGAATTACACCCCATTCGGCGGGGAAGTCGGGAGGGGCCTTTCATGAAACGCGGAAAATCGATAGGCTACGCTTACGTTGGCGGCGGCCGGTCCCACGGATTGCCGTCCGTGGGCTTGGGTTTGTTGAATTCGTTACCTTTCACTCTGGTTTTATTGCCTAGCCATGCTCGATCGTAGATACATTCTCGAAAACGTTGAACAAGTCAAACAGAACTGTGTCAATCGGGGCATGACGGTCGATGTCGATCGCTTCGTTGCGTTGGAAACCAAGCGGAAGACGTTGCAGATCGAGGCCGAAGAGGTCAATCGCAAGGCCAACCAGGTCTCCAAGTCGATCGGCAAGGCCAAGGACGAGGCGGAGCGAGAAGCCCGAAAGGAAGAGGGACGTCGGCTGCGCGACCAGGCGAACGGGCTGAAAGCCGAGTTGGACGAAATCGTGGCCGAGGCGGACGTGATCCATCGGATGATTCCCAACACGGCCCATTCGGCCGCCCCGATCGGCGTCGACGACAAGTCGAACCTGGAACTGTTCAAGGGCAAGACGCCCGTGCCCGAGTTCGACTTCGAGCCGCTCGACCACGTCGTGCTGGGCGAGAAGCTCGACCTGATCGATTTCGAAGGCGGTGCCCGGGTGGCCGGCCATGGGTTCTATTTCCTCAAGAACGACTTGGTGCTGCTGGAACTTGCGTTGCAGCGTTATGCGGTCGGGGTGCTGATGGCCGAGGGCTTCACGCCGATGACGACCCCGGACCTGGCTCGCAATGAGATACTCGAAGGGATCGGTTTCAATCCGCGCGGCGAGGAGACACAGGTTTACAGCATCGAGAACACCGACCTTAGCCTGGTCGCCACGGCGGAAATCACGCTCGGAGGGATGCTCTCGGGACAGACGCTCGACGCGGAAGACCTGCCGCTGAAGTTCTGCGGCATCAGCCACTGCTTCCGTACCGAGGCCGGTGCCCATGGCCGGGAAACGCGGGGCCTGTACCGGGTCCACCAATTCACCAAGATCGAGATGTTCGCGTTCACGCTGCCCGAGCAGAGCGACGCCACGCTGGACCATCTGCGCGATCTGGAATGCCGGCTGTTCGACGGGCTGGGGATTCCCTACCGCGTGGTCGACACGGCCACGGGCGATCTGGGGGCCCCGGCCTATCGCAAGTTCGATCTGGAGGCCTGGATGCCCGGCCGGGGCGATTACGGCGAGGTGACCAGCACGAGCAATTGCACCGAGTATCAGTCCCGGCGTCTGAACATCCGTTATCGCACCAAGGGCGCGAAGGGCACGAAGTTCGTCCACACGCTCAACGGCACGGCCATCGCCATCAGCCGAGGGATCATCGCAATCATGGAGAACTATCAACAGGCCGACGGATCGATCCTCGTGCCCGAGGTGCTGCGGCAGTTTGTGGGGAAAGATCGGATTACGGGTTAGTCAAGCGTTGGGTGGCATGGGCGGCTTGCCCGCCCTTGGATACATTAAGCAGGTTTGACACCTTCTTTTGGTAAATAGCCATGAAGTCCTCACGGGATGACACTTCAAATGACCCACGCGATACCACGCCGAAGGAGATCTGTTCCCTGTGTGGCTCGGCGGCGGTCAGCGAAGATTTCAGCGGCGGAGCAGTTCTCGGCTTTTTGACGATCTGGCCGTTCCTGCCCGTCAGGCGGCGGTTTTCGTGCGGAGAGTGTGGGCATTCATGGAAGAGATTCAGGTGGTGACCCCGGGTGGCAGCGATGATTTTGCGGAGATCACTGTGCCACTTCTTCAGCTTGTTCGCAAAATCGTCGGTGTTGCGCAGCAATGGGAGGATTGCGGCGCCCCACGCTAAGGTAGCGATGCCACGCGACCCTGAAACCTCTTGTGACGTTGTCACCCAGGCCTTTTTCCGAAAACGTCGAACCGAGTGGCCAGTCTTATGCGGAAAAAAGACCTGGCCCACACGACCTTTTCAGTGGACTGCTAGGCGGCCTGCGTGTCGTCGGCCTGAGCCTCTTCTTCGGCCTGCTGTTCGGCGATCCGTTCGGGGCGGATGTGGCCGTCGTCGCTGACGTCTTCGAAGCGGACGGAGACCTGTTTCGAGACGCCCGACTCCTGCATCGTCACGCCGTAGATCGTGTTGGCACAGGTCATCGTGTTCTTCGAATGCGTGACGATGATGAATTGGGTCGTATCCAAGAACCCGTTCAACACGGCAGTGAATCGCCCGATATTGGCTTCGTCCAATGCGGCATCGACCTCGTCGAGGACACAGAAGGGGCTCGGGCGGCTTCGGAAGATGGCCAGCAACAGGGCCACGCACGTGATCGTCTTTTCGCCGCCGCTTAGCAGCGAGATGCTTCGCGGCTCCTTGCCGGGCGGTCGGGCGACGATCTCCAGGCCGCTCTCGAGGATGTCGGTCTCTTCGTCCATGATGATGTCGGCATGGCCGCCGCCGAACAGGTCGCGGAACAACGTCTGGAAATGCCCTTTGACCGTCTCAAGCGTTTCGGTGAACAGACGCCGGCTGTCGATATTGATCCGGTCGATGATCCGTTCCAGCGACTGCTTGGCCGAGACCAGGTCGTGGTACTGGTCGGAGAGCAGCTTGTGCCGCGAGTCGAGCTCGTCGAGTTCTTCGAGCGCTTCGAGGTTGACGTTGCCTAGATTGCCGATCTTGCGTCGCAGTTCGTCGATTTCTTCCTGCACCTCTTCGCGCTGCTGCTGCTGCTCGCCGGTCGGTTCGTGTTCGAGTTCCCCCAGCTCGATCTCGTAGTCTTCGCGCAACCGGTCGGCCAGACTGCTCCGCTCGTGGCGGACTTCGTTGGCGGCCAGGTCCTGCGTGTGGATCCCTTCCTCCAACTTGCGGATCTTCGATCGCGTCTTCTGGCCCTCGCCGGTCAACTCGGCTCGCTGCCCACGTAGCGTTTCTCGTTGCTCGATCAGTTCGACCGTCTGACGAGCGAACGTTTCTTTCTTCAAGTAGAGTTCGGCCACTTCGGACTCGGCCTGCAGGATGTTCCACTGCGACCGATCGGCACGTTGCATGCACAGGGCCAACTGTTCGCGGCTATCGGCAATCGCGCGGCGACGTTCCTGACGACCTTCCTCGAACTGCCGCAATCGGCCGTGGAGGTTGCGCAGCCGTTCCTCGCTCTTGGCCAACTCGACCTTGGTCTCGGTCGTCGCCCGATCGTGGGTCTGACGCCGCTTCTCCAACCGGCCGATCTGTTCGTCGAGACTCGACAGGCGGGACTCCATCTCGGCCAGTTCGGCGTCGAGTTGCTGCCGCCTGGCCCGGGCATCGGCCAATTGGCGGGTGGATGTCTCGTGTTGCTCGACGGCCGCATCGTGTTCCGACTCCAGAACGGTTCGCTGGCGGTTCAACTGGTCGCGTCGACCTTCGGCCGCGGTGATCTTGTATCCCTGCTCGGCCAAGGCGTCGGTCGCTTCGTGGTATTCGGCCGTGCGCGACTCGACCTGCTGCTGCTGGTTGGCTACCTGCTGGGTGAGTCGGTTGACGATCTGCTCGGCGGCTTCGATTCGCTCGTCCAACTCGACCAATTGGGCCTGCAACGCCCGTAATTGGCTCCTTCGCGAAATCAGCCCGGTCGCAGCGTGTTGCGGCCCGACCACCAGCGTCCCGTCGGCACACAGCACTTCGCCGGCAAGGGTCACGAAGCTTGGTGGATGGTCGAGCGCCGAGGCCAATTGGATCGCGTGCGACAGCTTCTCGACGATCCAGGTTCCGCAAAGCAACCGCTGGGCCAGTGCAGCGAAACGGGGATCCGCCTCGACGAACCGATCGGCTCGGCCAAGGACGCCCGTGCGTCCTTCCAGGTTGACGTCGGGCTGCGTCGGGGCGTCGGACTGCCGGTCCAACCAGATGAAGCCGACCCGCCCGGCAAAGCGCCCAGCCTCCTGCTGAAGTTGGTCGAGCAACGTTCCGCCGCCTTGGACCACCACGTGCTGTGCCAAGGGACCAAGGGCCACATCGATCAACGGAGCAATCTCGACGCTGACCGGCAGCAGATCGGCAACCAATCCCTGGACTTCGCCATAGGGGCCGTCCGGTTCGTTCATCGCCTTTGCCAGCACTTCCTTCACACCCGCGCTGAGCCCCTCCTGACGCCGCTGGAGTTCTTCGAGCACGGTTGCCCGTTCGGTCGCCGCGCTGTGGCGCTGTCGGAGCGTGGCCAGTTCGTCCTGCTTCGAGGCCTGCTGCCGCCCGGATTCGGCAAGTTGCGTCTTCGAGGCCGAGAGGAGTTCTCCACGCTGCTTGGCTTCGAGTGCAAGCTGTTGTCGGTCGCGAACGAGCCGGTCCCCTTCGGCGGCGATGTCTTCCGCCAGCCGATCCAACTCCTCCATACGATTTCGACTTCGCTCAAGCGTCGCCAAGGCCGCGGCGGATTGGCTTTCCAGCGCACTGCACTGGTTCCCCAACTCGGCAACCGAACGCATCTGCCGCATGTGCGCGTCGCGACGTTGTTCGTTCTCACCGCGAATATGATCGAGTTCGGCCATCACGCCCGTCAGTTCGCGTTCGCCTTCGACCAGGCGGAGACGGATCTGCCGGTGTTGCTCCTCGGCCGATTCGACGGACTGACCCGTCTCGTGCAGTTGCTGCTTCAAGTCGCCCGCTCGGGCATTCATCGCAGAAAGCGACCGGCGATGCCGGGCGATTTCCTGCTCCAGATCGCGTGTCCGCAGCCGTTCGTGCCCGATCGCCGATTCGACCGAAGCAATGCGTTCGCGATTGGCGGCAATTCGGGCTTCCGAGCTGCGAATACTTTCGCCAACGTCGCCGATGCCGGTATCGATGCCGAGCACCTGTGCCTCGACCGCTTCGGTTCGCGCGGCGGCCGTGTCGCGTTGGTCGGTAAGCAAGCGAAGTTCGCTTTCCAGGCCGCCCAACTTCTCGCTGAGCCGTTGCCAATCGACCAGCCCGACCTGCGTGCGGAGTTCCTGCAGCCGGTCGGTATATTCCTTGTACCTTCGAGCCTTGCCCGCCTGTAAGCGGACGCTGCGCAACCGACTTTCTACCTCGTCGACGATGTCGGAAAGTCGCAACAGGTTCTGTTCGACCCGTTCCAAACGCCGCAGGGACTCGATCTTTCGGGCTTTGAAACGGCTAATGCCGGCCGCTTCCTCGAAAATCAGGCGACGGTCGCGAGGCGACGCCTGCAACAGCACGTCGACCTTGCCTTGCTCGATCACGCTGTAGGCTTGCGTACCCAGGCCGGTGCCAGAGAGCAGGTCGCGGATGTCTCGAAGCCGAGCCGGGGCGCGGTTGATCAGATACTCGCCCTCGCCGCTACGGTAGACACGCCGCGTAATATGGACCTCGGGTGTTTCGATATCGAGCAGTTGGTCCGAATTGTCGAACGTGAGCGTGACCTCGGCCGCGTTGACTGCCCGGCGCGACGCCGAACCGTTGAAAATGACGTCGGCCATCTCCCTGCCGCGCAGACTCTTGACGCTCTGCTCGCCGAGAACCCACTGATCGCGTCGACGATATTGGACTTCCCCGACCCGTTAGGGCCGACCACTACCGTAATTCCGCGGGGGAACTCGAACCGAGTCTTGTCGGCGAAGCTCTTGAAACCGACGAGTTCGAGCGCCTTGAGCATGGAACGGACAGATCTGGGTAACGGAGTTCAGGGGGGCCGGGTCAACCACTGCGACAAATGACGGTTACCTATTTTAGCAGAGAAGCCGGCGGGTGGCTTGGGCCTGCGGAGCGAATCGGCACCCGCCATCGCAGATTCCTCCGATTTGTTGCCCAAACTGGCCGGAAACGCCACTGTCAGCTGCTACTTCCCCCACTTCAGAATGCCGGCCAATTTCGCCAAGGGATTCTTCGACCGCTCAACGGTTTGGGTGTCCGCGGAGCCATTTTCCCTATCTTTGGGGGGCCTGTTGTAAAACCTTCCCGCCTCGGGAAGTGCATCGACCTCGAATCGGGCCGTCAGTGCCCCGGTGGACTTGGCCTCCTGCAGGGCCTGAACGACGTCCGGATAAGTGCCGCCCAAATCGACGATGGCGCGGATCACTTCGTCGACTTGCGTCGAGACGACCCGCCGTTGGGCCGGCTTGTCGACCGAGAACCGGGCCACCGAAATCGTATTCGAACCGGGGCTGCCGGTAACCATGATCTGGTTGCCCGCCTCGACCGCCAATGGGTTGCGCAGCTCTTGGCCCTGGCCGAAGAGCACGATTTCCGGTCGTCGGGCGGTGGTCACGTGGATCATCGCCGGGCCGGACGTGCCGAGGACGTGATAACTGAACTGGCCCGAGAGTTGCTCGCCCATGATCAGGCCGTCGCTGGGGTCCATGGCCCAAAGTGCACGAAAGGCACCGTAACGCGTTTCGGCGCTGGGCAACTCGAGCAACCCCTTGAGTTGCTCTTCAGCGGCAAAGTCGTTCATCGAACTGAGTGCGTTCAGCGCGAACACCCTGAAGGCGGGCTGCTCTCGTGCGATGTCTGCCAGCGGCACGGCCGCTTCGCGTTGGTCTAGATAAGCGAGCGCCTCGGCCGCGTAGAATCGTACCTCGGAGTTCTCTGAATCGATCGCGCCGAGCAACGGTTCGACCCCTTCCTTGCCGAGCGCTTCGAGTTGCAATGCGGCACCGGCTGCGCCGACCGGGTCGAGCAACCGATTTTCGAGTTCCTTGATCCGCTCCATCCGCTCGGTGGCCGTTTCACGCAACGCGACCGCTCGCACCACCTGGACATAGCGAGGAATGTTGTCCTTGTAGCGAGGATGAACGGCAAGCTCGATAAACTCGTCCGTCTTCGCCTTTGCCACGCCCGTCTTGATACCCTTATGGAACGTATGAAAACGCTTGTTGATCGCGGCGGCGACCCGGGCACTGTAGATGACGTTTTGGTATCCCGGCTTCAGAACCAGGCCCAAGGGACGAGCTCTCTTGGCAACCGCGCCTCCGAGAATCCTTCCTCGGCCCAACAACACCTGATCTTCCCGACCTTTGGCCGTGGGATCGACCATGACGGGCCCTTCGGCCAGGGCCAGAAGATGGCCTTCGTGGAACTGATGGTTCAACAGGGCCATTTCCTTCAGCCGGGTTTCCAGCAGATGGCCGCCTCGCAGACTCGTCGTCTCGCTCCTCGAGGGAACCCGCACTTCAACGTCGAGCCGGTCTCCCGGCTGAACACCCGGGCGAAGCACGGCTCTGACCAGCACCAACGCGGTGTTCTTCGAGGCCAAGACGTGATTGGGATTGGCGATGCCCCGGGTCTGCATCTCGTCCAACAGCGCCGAGCGTTGCGGCGAGGGTGCCGAGTCGCTGCCGGTGCCTCGCAAACCGACCACCAGGCCCACGTACTCGCCCTGGACCGGGAACATGCCGTAGGGGACGGCCAATTCGCTCACCAGACGAGGCCTTGCTCGGCCGGCCTGAGCGCCGTCGGGGCTTTGCGAACGTACGGCCATCGGGTTCCAAGAGGAACAACCGGCAACCGTCAACACGCCAAACCAGAGCCATGCAAATGGGAATCTCATGCTTCCATGCACTCCTTACGTAATCGACTCGCTACGATGAAGCGGGAGCGGTCCCCTAAAGGGAATCGCGGGCAGGACGATAGTGATTTCGCCCAGTGCCGTCAAGGCGGAAAGCGGGGACCGCATGTTGGAGGATGAGTACCAATATCTCGTGCGGACTAT
>JAZFUB010000338.1:0-4624 GCA_036447015.1 Thermoguttaceae bacterium
TCGGGCCAGTTGGCGTGTATGGCTTTTGACCAACTCGACCGTTTCCGGCAAATCTTGCTTGCCGTCGAGATGGTCGATCACTTCGCGGTATCCGACGGCCTGTCCGGCCGTGCGGCTCGGTGGCTCGGGGCGGTCGAGCACTGCTTGGACCTCGTCGACCAGCCCGGCGGCGAACATTTCGTCGACACGCCGCTCGATTCGCGAGTGCAGTTGTTCGCGCGACCAATCGAGCACAAAGACACGGCAGGCGTCGGCCTCGCGTCCGATCTCGAACTGCTGTTGGAGCTCACTGATCGGGCTGCCCGTCTTTTCGTAGACCTCCAACGCGCGAATCAGCCGTCGCTCGTCGTTCGGATGCAGCCGCTCGGCCGACGTTGGATCGACTTGGGCCAGACGCTGGTGCAGCACGCCGGAGCCATGCTCTCGGGCTTCTTTCTGTAACCGCTCGCGAAACTCCCAATCGGCAGGCGGCCCGTCGAAGATCCCGCGTAACAGGCCTTTCAAGTACAGCGGCGTGCCTCCGACGAAGAGCGCTTCGCGGCCTCGCGACTTGATCTCTTCGACCTGATGATGGGCCGCCTCGACATACTGCGCAAGGCTGAACTCTTCGTGCGGCTCGATCAGGTCGATCAGATGGTGCGGCACGGCCTCGCGCTGCGACGGGCTCGGCTTGGCGGTGCCGATGTCCATCTGCCGATAGAGGGCCATCGAGTCCATCGAGAGGATCTCTGCCCCCAGACGCCGGGCCAGTTCGATACCGACGGCCGTCTTTCCGGCCGCCGTCGGGCCGCTGAGGAACCAGCAATCGAGTAGGGGAGGACCGGACATGGTGTTGTTTCTTTACGCGTTCTTACGGTCTCATCGCGCGACGGACGATCTCGCTGTCGAAATAGTTGATCGACATTCCCGCGTCGACGACAATCCGCTGGGCGTTGATTCCGCTGGAACGTGGGCTCAGCAGGAACACGGCCGCGTTGGCTGCCTCTTGCGTTTCGACGGCCCGTTTCCGTGGGATCACCTGCTCGGCAAACAGATACGAGTCGACATAGCCGGGTATCCCGGCCGAGGCCGAAGTCTTCAGTAACCCCGGCGCGACCGCGTTGAACCGAACCCGGGAGAAACTGCTGAACGACTTGGTCAAGAACGCCAAGGAGGCGTCCAGGGCCGCCTTGATCGGGGCCATGTAGCCGTAGTTCTCGCTGGCCATGCGCGTCGTCGAGATCGAAATCGTGACGACCGAAGCGTCTTCGTCCAACAGGTCCTTCATGGCGTTGGCCAGTGCGGTGAGCGAATAGCACGAGATGTCGACTGCCTGCAGGAAGGCCTTCTTGGGTGTTTCGTGAAACGGCTTCATACCGTCGGAATAGTCGGCAAACGCGAGCGAGTGAACCATGCCGTGGAATTTTTTATTATTTGCCGCGAGTTGATCCCGCAGCGCAATGATCTGTTCTTCGTGTTCGACGTCGCATGTGTAGATTTCGGCGTCGCCGAGCAGTTTCGCCACGCTCTGCTTGACATGGTCGTTCTGGACGACATAGACGCAACGTGCGCCCACCTCGGCCAGGACGCGGCCGATATGGTAGGCAACGCTCTTGCGATTGGCCACGCCGAAGATCAGGATCGATTTGTCGGCCAGTTGGAGGAAATCCATTGCGGGGTGGTTCCTTGGGGCGATGTCGGTTAAATGAATGTCGTCGTGCCGACGACCGCTAAACGGCTTGCGTAGCTGGATTCGCAAGAATTCAGGCGAATGCAGCTACGCCTGAATTCTTGCGAATCCAGCTACTAAAAGTTGACCTCTGCGGCTGTGCATGCGAACTCGAAACGGACGGCCACCTTGCCTTCGACCGTTACCTTGGCCTTCAGGAAGAACGCGTTGGCCAATCGTTCGGTCAACTCGACTTCCATGCGGATCGTCTCGCCGGGCCGAACCATCCGCTTGAATCGTACGTTGCCCATACGCGTGGCTACCGGCATGCGGCCTTCCATCTCGGCCAGATGGCGCGAGAGCAGGATGGCGCCGCACTGCATGGCCGCCTCGCATAACAACACGCCGGGCACCAGCGGGAAGTCGGGGTAATGGCCTGCAAAGAAGTCTTCCTCGCCGCTGAAGACCTTCGTACACTCGATCCGCTCGTCGGCCCAGTCGACGATCTCGTCGACCAACAGAAACGGGTCGCGGTGCGGTATGGCATCGAGGATCTGCTGGCGTGTCGTCATGCTTCCGTCGGCTCTTGCGTGGTTTGCGATGCGTTGTTCATCAAAAAGGCGTCGACGTCGTTGGCTACGATCACGCCGTAGTTGACCGCGCCGAGCCAGCCCGACATGATAATCCCGACGCTGCCCGCATGGTAGAGCCCGGCGATCTGCTCGGGCAATGCGCGGCTGACGGCCAGTCCCTCGAACTTGGTGCCGAAGCTGGCGCCTTCGAGGTGTTTCGTGTAGTGCTCGAACGTCAACGGCGTGGCGGCCTCGGTGTAATCGAGCTTCTCGCGGATGTCGGGTACGTACTTGGTGATCGCTTCGAGCGTGGTCGCGATCAGGTCTTCTTTGCCCCGTTTGTAGTCCTCTTCGGAAAGCTCCGCCCAATCGGCATAGTTGGCGTTGGTGCTGGCGACGATCAGACACCGATCGCTGCCGGGCCGGGTCCTCGGGTAGTAGAACGAATAGGTCCGGCTGGTGACGTTGCGGCTCAACAGCATCTCGGTGCGGAAGGTGGGGGCGGTCGATGTGAACAGCAGGTCGCCACAACGGTCCTCGTCGACCGATTCACCCGGCTTCAGGCCCATGTAGACCTGTGCGCTGGAGTTGTTCAGCCGCACGGCCCGGGCCTGTTCCAGGAAGTCGGCGTCCCAATGCTGTTCGCCGATCAGGTCGAAGATCGTCCCCTTGAGATTCGCATTGGAGACGATCGTGCGGGTTTTGATCGTCCGGCCGTTAACGGTCACGCCCGAGATGCGGCGGCCACCATGGACGTTCTCGATGTGGATCTTCTCGACGTTGCAGCAAGTTCGGGCGTCGACGCCGTCTTCTTTCATCTGCCGGTCCATCAGGCCGATGAGCCGATCGGTCCCGCCCTCGAACGTATAAACGCCCTTGGACATGAAGTTCGAGAAGACGATCCCGTAGGTCAGCGCCGGGTCTTCGAGCGTCGAGCCGTTGGCGTACGTGATCGGTTCCATCAGCAGCCGCACGACGTCGTCGCGACCGGGAAAGAACCGCTCGAACAGCTCTCGGTTCGTGATCTGCTGGTCGTCGTAGAAGTTCATGTTTCGGGCCGTGTCGAAAAACTCCTCGACCGTCGCGGCCGGCACGTTGAATCGCTCGACCAGCAGCCGCGTGAAATCCTCGCGATCGAAGGTGGTCGTAAGGCTGAACATCGGGTTGTCGAAGCCGATCTGTTTCAACTGCACGATCGAGTCGGCGATCTCGCGGTTCCAATAGCGGCGGCAACTCTTGATCATTCCAACGGGAAAGCCGTGCAGCGAGACGTCGAAAATGTGTCCCCCGGGCCGGTTGAACCAGGTCGCCAGTCCGCCGAACTTATGGTGATGTTCCAACAGCAGGACCGAATGCCCGGCACGCGCCAACGTGTTGGCCGCCGTCATTCCACCCAGTCCCGAACCGATCACGACCACATCGTACTCGTCGCGAGCGTTCTCCAAGTAATCCTTAGGCATCTATTCCCTCAGAAGGTATTGATTCGCAATTCCGATCCCACTGACGATCGTTCCGACGATGCCGACGAACCCCTGATCGGTCCCGCAGATGTAGAGGTTGTCCAAATGGGTCCGGCCGTCGAACCGTTTGTCGGGCGTCCCGTAGACGGCCCCGTTGCGGCGGCCCGTGAAGCGGCGGATCGTCGTGGGCGTGAAGGTGTCCGTCGCGATGACCGCACGGCGGAAGTCGGGCACGAATCGGACGGCCGACTCGACGATCCGGTCGTAGCATCGCAACTTGGCCAGCCGATAGGCCTCCGGGTCCAACGCGGCCCAGCGGTCGTAATTGGCCAACGACGTGATCCGCATCACGCCCTCTTCGAGCGGTTCGCTATAAGCAAAATTGTTCGGCGAACAAATCACGCCGCTACGCACGTCGACCAGGTCGTCCGGCCTGACGTACTCGAACTTCTCGCTGTCGTTGTAGAAGACGATCGTCCGATCGCATCCGAGCCGGCGAGGCTGTTCGTCGAGGATCGAGATCGATTCGACGAACGAGAGCTCGCCGATTCCGTTGGTTTCCTCCTCTACCGGATTCAGGTCGTCGCACATTCGCATCGTCTCGGGCCACCCGGCCGACGAGAGGACGTTCTTGGCCCGCAATGCGGTGCCGTCTTCGAGCACGACCGTCTCGACCGAACCGTCTTTCACCGTGATGCGATCGACGCCGGTTCGCAAACGCAACTCCCCGCCGAGCGTCTTGAACTTGCCGACGAGTTTCTTCAAGATCAATCGCACACCGGCCAACGGTCGGGCAAGGCCTTCGAGAAAGATCGCGCGGAACATGATCGTGAACTGCCCGAAGTCCATGTCGTGCTGCCTCGCGCCGCCATAGAACAGCAGGGGACAAAAGATCATCTCGGCCAACAGCGGGTCGTCGATGTATCGGGCAACGACTTGGCGGG
>JAZFUB010000339.1:0-12275 GCA_036447015.1 Thermoguttaceae bacterium
CGAGTACGAATACCTGGAAAGCGATTGGCCCAACCTGTTTATGAACGCACGTATCGAGGGCATCATCCCCGTTAAGGACAAAGGAAATGTCACGGGACTGCTGGTCTCTGACGAGGTGGCACGCATCCGCAAGACCGATGGGGCTTTTGCAATTCGCTACAAGGGGCATATCGACGTTCCCTCGGATGGCGTGTACGTCTTCTATGCACCGAAGCATCTGTTCGACGTAACGATGGATGCCGGTTTCGATATGCGCGTATGGGTGGATGACGAAGAGTGGTTGCCCGCCCCGAGGGTTCATGCAGAGAACACGTGGTCGGTGGCGCTTAGAAAAGGGCCGCACCGTTTTGCAGTTGTGTTCGTTGATTTTCGGTACAAGAAGTTCAAGAGCGAATATTGGTTACCATGGCAGGAAGAAGAAGTCTGGCAGGGAATACCATCGCTATGCGTCTCCGGCCCGGGGATCAGGAAGCAACCGATTCCGCGGATTTGGTTGAGTCATTGACAGGATTCTCGGGGCCTTTCCTGCCGGAAAGTGAATGTGCGACATTGTACGCTCCGCAACGGGAACGCATCGGTTGGCCGCACGCCCGACGGGCCTCGTGGTGAAGGATCGCGTTTCCCGGCTCATCGCTTCGGGTTCATCGCTTCGGGTTCATCGCTTCGGGGGAGCGGCCTCCTTGACCACGGCACCGTGCTCGTCGGAGAGTATCAACAGCGAGAACCTCTCGGCGAAGTCCAACTCGTTCGTGTTGAGCGACGTGTAGTCGAAACGGCCGCGAAGGTCCGTGTAGCCGTCCTTGTAGAACTGCACCTGAGCGTCGCCGGTCCGGGCATAGACCTTGACGTAGACCTTCGGCAACGGCTTGTCGTCCTCGGTCCCGGTGACGCGAATCTGCCCGTAGGTGTCGATCACCTGCACGGCCATCGAATTGGAGTAATAGGCCTGCGACTTCGTCTGGCCGCCGCCGAGGACCTCGACCAACACGTTCGCGTTGTGGAACCGGTCGGGCAACGGCAGCGTGAAGTGCGTTTCGTCCTCCGGCAGTTCGACGACCTCGGTCGCGTTGGGGCGAATGTGGGAGAACTGGCCGGAGACCTTCTGGACGAACGGGTTCTGACTGAACAACAACTCGACGTCCATCAAGTAGTAGTTGACGCGCACTCGATCGAGACCCTGGTAATCGAGCCCGATCTCCTTCGATTCGACCTGCAAGTCGAACGAAGGCTGCGAGGCGGCCAGGTCGGTCTGCGCCTGCGTGCGATCTTCGGCATCGGTGACCTGCGCGCCGTCGCCTTCGATCTCGCCCAGTTGCGCGGTGATTTGAGCGAACGCGTTGCGCCAGCGGTCGACCGGATGGTCGGCGTATCGTGCGGCGATCTTGCCGGCCAGTTTGGGCTCCTCGCTGTAGAAGTCCAGATACGCCGTGAAGTAGTCGTGTTGCAACCGCGTTGCCAGATTCCCGGCGTCCACGCGACCGAAGAAACCGATCGCCTCCTCGATCCGATCCTGCAACAGCATGTAGTAGGTCAGCCCCATCAGGTCGTCGTCGTCAAGCGCCGCCCGGTAGCTGAGAATCTTCAACAGCCGGTGATACTGCTGGAGGAAACGCTCGTTGACGATCTGTCGCCGCCGGCCCAGTTGGTGTGCCCGGGCGTTGACCAACGGGCTGTACTCCATGTGTTGGTAGGCCTTGCGCGCGACCGGATCGATCGACAGCAACGGACTCTCCAAAAAGTCCCCGCAGCGGCCGGTGAACCCGTCGGCGTGCTGCAAATACTCGCGCACCGCCGGCACCACGTTGTGCTTGATCCCGTAGGACCAGAGCGTATGGTGGTAGACGTGCCGCGTCGCCAGCAGGCCGGTCACGGTCTGGAAGAACTTCTTGTCGGCCATGCGGAAGGCGATCTTCTGAAGATCCGTGCGGTGCAGGTTGTGCTTGCCGAGGTAGGCCAACACCTGAGCGGAAGTGCCGTGCTGCGAGACGTAGTCCCACGACTCGCGATCCATCGTGCTGGGCTCTTCGACCACATTCAGCACGAACGGCTCGGCATTGGCGATCAACTGCTCGTTCTTCGCCACGTGGACCGGGTAGTGGGCATACTCACCCGCCGCCGGGAAGTAGAAGTAGTACTCGGCCGTTTGCGTATTGTAGGGTTGCAAGTCGATGTGCAACGTCCGGGTGAACTTTCCGCCGCTCACGGGGATCGCGCCGACCGGCACTTGCAGCAGCACGCCCAGCTTCTGCCGCGACGACGTCGGATTCGTGACCACTATCTGGCAACCGTAGACCGTGTGGGTGAGGAACTCGTCGGTGATGAACTTGTCGATCTTCTCGTTGTCGACGTGGCGGTAGCGATCGCCGTGGCGGAAGAAGTTTTGGCTCACGAGGATCGACTTCTCCGCGGCCACCGACTTCGCCCGTTTGATTTCCTGGTGGAAAACGACCATCGGGCCGCCGGCCGAAAGCGTCATTCCGGCCTCTTCGAAACGGGTCTTATGCTCGGGCGGATCGGCCGGTAGGTCCAGCAGCGCCAGCGCGAACATCATCTCGGGGAAGTTCCGCGAAGCCTCGGCCAGGTGGACCGAATGGAACGGCTTCTTCGGTCCGCTTTGGGCATAGTCGAGCCAAAAGGCGTTGACCGTGACCAGGTCGGCGCTGTGCTGCTCGATGGGCAACTTGTAGTAGTTGTTCTCGACCCATTCCTGGGTCTTGTCCAGCTTGCGATAGAGCTGCCGCACGGTGCCCCGTTTGTCGGCATCGTAGCCGAAGAAGAAGGATTCCGTGCTCCGGCGGCCGCGCGAGGGCGCCTTCTTTGCGGCATCCCGCGACATAGTCTTCAACGCGAGACTCCCCAGTTCTGACGCGCTCTTGGGCTTGCCGAAAGGATCGGCGGCTGGCGGTTCTGCAGGGGCTGGGCCATCCGACGGCTCGGCTGCCGGCGGAGGATATATCATGGCGCTTGTGAGCCGTCTCACGGCGCCGGCCCTCGTGGCGGCGTGCTCGACCAGCCCGAAGCGGTCCTCGGTGTCCAGGGCACTGCTGCCCAGCGAGGTGTCGAACAAGTGGTTGAATCGCTCGATGTCCGGCGGGATCAGGTCGAACGTGTCCTTGACGTGCCGCGACGTGTGCGTCCGTTCGCCCTCGATCCGCTGGGCCAGCAGGATCCGCTCGACGACGTTCAGCCGCGCGAAGGACCATGGCTTCAAATACCCGGCCAAATCGTCGTCCAACAGCCAGTGGTCCAGAAACGTCTTGTCCTTCTTGTTCCGCAGATATGGACGGACGGCCTGCCGGAAGAACTCGGGATCCTTTTGCGAGATGAAGAAGCTCAGTTCGTGGCAGGCGTACTTCGAGTATTTGGTCCGTTTCTCGGTATCGCTGAGCTTGTGCCAGTCGAGGATGAAGCCGAACTCGACGAGTTTCGCATCGCTGCTGAGCGTCGCAAACAGCCCGTAGACCTTCGACAGGCTGTCGTAGGCCTCGAACTTCGAGGAAGCGACGTCGGCCAGTTCGAACGTCCGGCCCTTCTCGACTACGCCGATCTGTTTCTGCTGGGTGAAATGCACGGCCGGGTCCAATCCGGATGCCAGGCGAAGGTCGCGCGGGTCGCTCTTGATCTCCGGCAGCGCAACGGCGCGGTAGGCCGTATTGCGGGGATCGACGGCGACCAGGTGCACGTGCTGGTGCGGCCCGAGATCCTCGCGTGTGATCCTCACGAGGCCTTCGTCGTCGGGCACGAGGTTCAGCAGCACGGCCGAGCCCTGGGCAAGGAAGTCGAGGTTGGAAAAACCATCCCTGGCATCGCTCGATGCGGCAGCGCCCCCGTCCCTGCTGGCAGGAGCGTCATCGCTGACCCCTCCGGCCGTCGGTTCTTCACCTTCGGCGGCCTCCTGCCGGCCGGACTCCGTCTTTCGGATCGCCCACGGGTTCAACAACAGGCTCGGCCGAGTGAGCATGTTGCCGGGATATTTTTCGGCGTACTTGCGGTCGATAATGTAGCGAACCTCGTCGCCGATGTTCCGCCCGGCAAGATAGACCGATTCGGCCTGGGGCCAATCGAGCAGATACGGCTCGGCATCGGCCACGCGAGCGAGATTTCCGAACGCCGAATAGGCCGGCTGAAAACGTGTGGCGAAGACGTGCAGCCGGGCGAACTTCGAGGCGTGTTGCAGACGCACGGTCAGCGCTTCGTCGTCGGTGTCGACCCGGACGATTTGCAGCGGCTGGCTTCCTCGGAGTTCGAGTTGCCGGTGCTTTCCGAGCACGTAGCCGTCGCGTTCTTGCCCGGCCGCGATCCGGACGCGAATCCGTATGCCGCGACGTTTCAACAGCAGATCGTAATCGCCCGGCGGCAGATCATCCAGCCGCAGCATTCCATCGGTGATCGACATCGCCTCGAAGCGGTCGGCCACGAACGTGTTGCCGCGCAGCTCCAACAGCGACAGTTCGTCGCGAGCCGGCTTCTCGCGTTTTCCCATGTAGGGCAACTCGACGGGCACGCCCGCCTTGCCGTGGACCGATCGGTGATAGCTGTGCGCGTCGCTCAGGAGGTTCCAGGTGTGCGACGTTTGGGCCGGACCGGTCGCCTTGACCCACGCGATGTCCGACAGATCGCCCAGCGTGATTCGCCCGGCACGGTCGGTTTGCAGCGAGACCTCGACCGGATGGCGGAAATCGCGATGCTTGACGGCCAGTTGCACCGGCCGATCGAGTTTCGGCTCGCCCGTCTTGCCCAGCAGATCGATCACGTACGTGCCGTCGACGTTGCCGAAGTGGAGGTCTTCGATCTTGTCCGAGCGATCGATTTGGTTCAGCGTGAACGTTTCTCCCGCCGAGAGGTCGACCTTCTTGTTCTGACTGAGGTTCTGCACCTTGGCGTGGAGTTCGAACGTGATCGTCGAGAGCCGCGGGGGCACTTGGAACTCGTAGAGTGACTCGCGGTCTTCGAACAGCTTGAAATCGGCCACTTCCTTGGTGGTCGAGACTCCGTCGTGATCGGTCGAATGGAGCAGCAGCCGCACGTCTTCGAGCACCGAGAGCGTCACCGGCGTGCCGTTGACCTGCAGCGCGGGCCGCACGACGAGCGTTGCCTTGCCGCGGCTGAGAAGGGCTTCGCGGTCGACGTAGAATCCGGCCTTTAGCGAGTAGTTTTCCGATTGGTGCTGAAAATGGTCGAGCGAACAGATCCCCCCGGCGGCCAATACGATGGGCTGCCGGCCGGGACTCGTGCTGAAGGGGACCGCGATCGTGCCGTCCTTGCCGGCCGTATACTCATGGCCGCCCAGGTAGAGGGTCGCGTCGGGCTGCTTGCGGTTCGCCTCGTCGAGCACGGTGAAGACGTGGCCCGCGGTGCCGACACGCATCAGGTGGTGCAGTTTGCCTTTGCGGATCAGTGCCCGACTGCTCTTGCCGTTGCCGATGAAGTCGACGACGTAGACCCCCGGCCTGGCCAACGAGTCGAACTCGAAATGGCGGCGGACGCGGCCGAGCGGCGGTTCCTCGTACGTGTAGGTCTTCTCCTCGTTGGCAACCAGTCCGTCGAGGTTGATGTCCGTGTCGACTTCGGTCAACTTCTGGCGATAGAAGTTTTGCGTATTGATCTCGAACACCTTGACGATCAGCGTGCCGACGTTCTTGACGTCCAGATCCAGCGCGACCGGCGCGTCGGCGGCGAAGCGTTCTTTGTTGGTGTGGGCGAAGTCGAGATCGATCCGCTCCTTCAGCGCCTTGTATTGGGCCGCCGGCAACATCGCGTACCAGTCCTGCGGGTTGCCCAGGCCGTGGACGATCTTCGTCTCGGCGAAGGCGTGTTTCAGGTAGAGGTCGTTGACGTACGGTTCGTAGGCCTTATAGTTCTCGTCCTCGACGAAAAAGTGGTGCAGGTAGCTGCGAATCAGCGGCTCGTCGTTGCCCACCGCCGGCAGGAGCGTGAACTGCCGGTAGTCGGCGCCCAGGTTGGCCGGATAGCGGCGGCTGGCGTCAAGTTTCATGTACTCCGCGTTGATGTAGCTGACGCTGCGCGGCAACTGCAGATAGGTCATCAACCGCTGCCGATCGTAGACGCCTCGCGAGCGATCCAGCACCAGGCGATGGTACAGCACGTGGGCCTTCAGCGAGTTGTGCACCGGGGCCAACCGGGCGGCGAATTTCCAGAGCCGGTCGAGATAGGCCTCGTGGGCCCGCGGGTCGCGCTGCCAGTCGACGTCGGCGCCGGGGTGCAGCTTGGTGAGGTAGGCGTTGACGAAATGCGTCTGGTTCAATAGATCCGGCTTCAGCGAGAGGCATTGCTCCAACTGCGCCGGTAGCAGTTGCTTGTGGATCGGGTGACTGCCGAACCCTCGGCTGTCCTTGCTCATGAGATCGTCGACGACCAGCCGGGCCAGATCGGCATGGTCGGGACGTTTGAGTCTCGCAAGGAGATGGCGGCGCCGTTCCGCGTTTAGTTCCTCACCGGCCAGCCAATCGAGTGCCGGGTCCTCGAAACCATCGAGGTTGCGATAACGGGCCAAGGCCTGCTCGCGCAACCTGGCCCGGCCGATCAGTTTTGCGTCCAGCGTGGTCGGCAGATCCGCCTTCTTGCCCAAGATCTCGCGTTGATGGTTGAACTGAATGCCGAGTTGCTCGCGAAGGTACTCCAGCGAAGCCTGCGGGTCCTTCTCATACTTCAAGAGCGCCTGGCGGTTGAGGATCTCGCGCACCCGTGCGGTGTACTTATGCTCCTTGATCCACGGCACGAGCAGGGCGTCGACCTTGTCGTATTGGCCCAGGTTCTGGTGATTGAGTGCATGATAATAGAAAAAGTCTTCCGTGCCGGGGATCAGTTGTCCCAGCGGTACGGTGCGATCTTCGGCCAGCGAAAAATCCTCGACGTAGTCGATCTCGCCGGCAAAGCTCGCCGCGGCCAGTGTCGATGCCAGAATGAGGGTCGTCAGAATTCTCATTTGGGAGTCCCCGTTCAAAAGGTCAATCGAAGGATTCGCCATGCCACGCGCACAACGGTACCGCCGGTTAGACGATCGTCGGCGTGCATTAGTTCCGCAGCCGGCCAACAACGAATCCCCCCCCGACGGGTTACGCCACGGAATCGCTCACCAAAAGGATACGTTGCAGGACGTGCCACCCGAGCGATTTTGTCACGGAGTTGCAGCGGCCTCTGGAGAATCTGTAAGATCGCCACGCCCGACCAGTTCGTCGACGTCGGCCACTAGCAGACGCAACGGATCGCCCAGAACCGGCAGAAAGACCTTGTCGCCGGTCCGCAGGAGCCGGGCCCCGGGGATCATCTGCGAGGAGTCGGCCAATTGGATCGGCTCGGCCAGTTCGGGGCCCTCGGCCGTCATTGGGCCCCGTCGCAGCCACATGCCGGCGGTATTCGTGTAGAGCAACGCCACGCGGTTGCCGTGCAGGACTAACTGAGCATGGGTGACTCTCGATCTATCTTCCTTCTCGTTCAACTTTACCAGTGCTGACCAAGTGGTCATCTCGTCCGACCGGCTGTAGTACGACGTACGGCCGAGGCCGAAATCGTCGAACACCAGGTGGCAGCGTCCTTGCTGGTCGAAGGTCGCATGGGCGTTGGCCGGCGCCACGGTTTCATGGCGAACCGGCACGTTGATGCGGCGAAGTTGTTTGACGTCGCCGGGCGAGCGGCCCGAGCCGGCCCGGCCGTCGAGAAAGATCCAGTACCGCCCGCCGGGGCCACGGGTCATCTGCACCGGCCGCCGAGGAGCCGGCCAGCCGCCGGTTCGCACCGGCTTTGGCATCGACCAGTTGTGCCCATCTCGCGAATGGGTTATCCACAAGCAAAAGTGACCGCTGCTGAAATGATCCGTGTGGGGACGCTTCGACGCATAGGCCATCCAGATCACGCCGTCGTCGTCGACCAGCAAGGCCGGACCGCCCGTGTTGAACACGCTGTTGTGGGCAAATTCCCACGAGTCTTCCCACGTCTTGCCGTCCGAGCTGGTGCTGAAGAAGATTTTCTCCTTCGAAGAGGCGGCGAGCAAGCGGCCGTCGGGCAACTCGACCAGTGCGGCTCCATCGTATTTGCTAGGCGGCGTGTCTCGGAACTCCGGCACCGGCCCGACCATATGAAACGGGCTCTCCGACGGCGGTTTGAAGCGGCGGAATCTCGATGGCGTCGGCTCGGGCATCGGTTGCCCTTTGCCTCGCGGCCGCAGTTCGGCGCGAAGAGTGATTTCATTTATCTCGGGGCATGATGTCCGAAGAAACACGATGTCGGCGTCATAGCGCACGTCGACGTAAAACGTACCGCCCCACGGATACGGCATGATCCCCTTCGGCCAGCGGTGCTCCAGTAGAATCTGACTTGCGCCGCTTCGGGCACGCTCGTTGCCGACCCAACAACGCAAGGTCGCACCCACGGCCGGTTTGAGTTCGACACTGCTGCCCAAGCAGGTGATCTGCAACGACGCGACGGCCGAGCCGGGCGGCGGCACGATCGCCAACGTGTCCCAATCGTTGGATTCCCAGCATGTCAGCCGCGAACTGCCGGAGGCCCGCTTCAATGTGACTTCCGGACGCTGTGGGCTAAGCTTGACGAAGATCGGCATCGGCGGCAAGGGTCTGTCCGCCGGCAGCTCGGCCCACAGTTCGGCGACGTGCGTGACGTCGACCTGCGCCTGCGACGCTCGATACGCCAGGCGGCAAAGTCGAATTCGGGTCCAGCAGTCCAACGCTGCCTCGATGTTGCCAAGTCGTTCATGGGCCATGGCTAAGTGCCGATGCGCGGCCAACGGGTACATCAACTCCGACCAGAGATGGTCGTCCGTGCGACGCGAACTGTAGACGTTTTTGAGTCCTTCGACGGCCTTCGCTGCATCGGCCGCGATCTCCTCGATAGGCCGATATGCTTTGGGCGCATAGCGGAGGCCTGCCGAGAGCGTCTGGATGGATGCGGCGGGATCTTCCAACTCGAACAGTTCGATCCGTCCGGTCAACAACACGAGCTTTGCCCGCGCTTCGCAAAGCTGCCGGCGCAAGGACTCCTGCGAATAGTCCTGCGGTGATCCCGATACGTCGCGTATCTCCCGGTCGAGTTGCCCAAGTGCCGCCTTGTAGGCCGCGACCGCCTCCGGCCACCGCCCGGCCAACTCGTGGGCATGGCCCAACCACAAATGGCCTTGCCACGCCGCACCCGGCGACGAAACGAATTCTTGAAACACGCGAACCATCTTGTCGTAGTCGCCGTCCCAAAACGCCTCGGCGCCCGCGGCCGGCAAACCGATTGTCGCGGGCGGTCCCAGACTCGTGTTCGACTCTCGGTCGTCGGTGGGCATTTCAATCACAGCGGACCGTAAAGCCGCCCGAAGCGAGGCGACGCCTTTCTCGCTCAGTCGGGCGTCGTCGAGCCCCAACTTCCGGAGCGTCTTCATCTCCTTCAATGGCCCCAAGTCGATGTCGTAGATGTATGGCACGCCGTTGAGGTTCAGCACTTCCAGTAGTTCGAAGTTCGTCAACTGCTCCAAACCGAGGCCGGTGATCCGAGTTCGACTCAGATCCAACTCCCTGAGGTGCGACAGCCCGGTGAGGTGGACAAGTCCGGCGTCATCGATAAGAGTGTCGTCGAGTTTCAACATTTTCAGATTGGTCAATCCCGACAGACAACTCAGGCCGTCGTTGGTGATGTCGGAATAGTTTAGATCCAACTCCTCCAATCCCGTAAGGCCCTCGATGTGTTTCAACGACGCATCCGTGGCACGGTGAAGGATGCGGAGCCGTTTCAACTCGGGCAGCCAGGCCAAATGTGCCAAATCGGCGTCGGCGAACCGTCCGAGGAACTGCACCTCGGTAATTGGCTGCTCGGCAGCCTTGCCGTGCGGTTGCACGTGCCCACCGGCTCGCTCGATCTCTTCGGCCGCCCGACACTGCACCAAATGCTCGGCCGCGGGCAGGGCCGCCTGCAACCGCCGGAGAGCCTCGTACGTAACTTCCGTTCCGGCCAAGTGAAGCTGACGGAGTTTTTTCAGCCCTTCGAGATTCACCAGACCGGCGTCGGTCACCTGCGTGCCGGACAGGTCGAGTTCTTCCAGACCGGACAATTGTCTGAGGCCGGCCAACTCGGCGTCGCCGACCTGCGTGTTCGCGAGTTTCAGGACGCGCAGATACTTCAGTTTCGCCAGTCGGCCCGGATCGACGTCTTTGGACATCGTGCCGCCGAGGGTGAGCCTCTGGACGCGCTCGTAGGTCGCCGATCCGAGAACGATGGAAAACAGCGAGTCGCCGGGAGCCGGCACATATTGATAGCCGGCCGAAACGTTTTGGAAGCCGAGCGTTTCCAAAATCGCCTGTTCGCGGCGACGCTCCATGATCGGCCGGCTGATGAACCCGAGCACAACCGCCGCGATCGTGGTCACGATGAACATCGTGCGCAGGCTGAACTGCAAGCGGTGGCGTTTTGGCTTCGAAGGCTCCGACAGCGTCTCGCTCATGCCGCTGCTCCGATGATTCGTACCCACCGTGGCGACGTCCTGGCTTTCCACGACGTTCCCCAAACGTAGCCGATTTCCCCCGATCCGTAAAGAGCCCAAACCGGCTGCGGTCAGGGCAATAGAAGGATAAAGGACAGAAAGATGGGGGACAGAAAAATGAAGGAAAGGATGATGACTCGTAGCAACTCCCCCCACTTCACGAAGTCTATTCTCCCTCCATCATTATCTTTCTGTCCCCCATTTTTCTGTCCTCCTCGCTCGCCGACGACTCCATCCACGTGGCCCGTAACGGCGAAACACCTTCCTGAAAATGGAAACAGCGCAACGCTCAGCCAGAACTCAGCGCGATCCGATTGCGTCCTGGGAGCCCATTTCTCGGTTGATCTTTTCCCACTCGGCGAGGAGTTGGGAGAGCTTCTCGGGGCGCGCCGCGGCCAGGTTCGTGGATTCGCTCATGTCGGCGTCGAGGTCGTACAGTTCCCAAGGGGCCGCATCGCGCCGGGAGTTGCGCACCAGTTTCCAGTCGCCCACGCGGATGGCCGCCTTCTGGTTCATTCGCCAGTAGAGGACCTCGTGTGGGCGGTCCTCGCGCCGGCCGAGCAGCAGCGGCATCAGGTCCACGCCGTCGGTTGCCCGACGCTCGGCAAGCGGGGCCTTCGCCACCGCCGCGGCCGTGGCAAACACGTCGAGCGTGATCACCGGATGGCGATAGACTTTTGCCTTGGGCAGCGTGCCCTTCCATTGACACATGAAGGGCACGCGAATGCCGCCTTCGTAGAGATCCCCCTTGCCTCCCCGTAGCGGCAGATTGCTGGAGGTCAACTCACGCGTGGGACCGCCGTTGTCGCTGATGAAGAAGACGAGCGTACGTTGCTCCAGATCCAACCGCCGCAGTTGCCCGAGCACCACGCCGACACTGTCGTCGAGATTGCTCAGCATGGCCGCAAAGATCCGCCGGTGAATGTCTTCGATGTGGGCGAAACGTTGCATGTATTTGTCCGCGCCTTGCAGGGGGCTGTGGACCGCGTTGTACGCCAGATAGAGGAAGAACGGCCTGTTCTGCGTTCGCTCGATGAAATCGACGGCTTCCCGCGTCAGTGCATCGGTCAGATAGATGGATTCCTCAACCGGCTGTCCGCCGCGCAGGATCGGGTTGTCGGCATCGTAGGGCGGTTCGTCGCGTCCCATGTGGGTCGAGTAGATCAGGCGACCGTCGATCAGTCGCCCTTGGCCGCCGCCGGGCAGTGTTCGACGACGCAACATGGTGGTCACACCGTGGTAAGGCGGGGGAACGAAGAAATGTCCCTCGTGCAGGAACCCGAAAAACTCATCGAATCCCCGACGCAAAGGATGGTACCGCGCCGTGCCTCCAAGATGCCACTTGCCGATCAGCGCCGTCGTGTAGCCCGCGTCATGCAGGTGCTTCGCCAGTGTGATCTCCGAGATGGGCAGCCCGACGTCGGGATCCTCATTGAGCGCACCGACGGGATTCCGCTCGTAACCGAAACG
Source organism: Thermoguttaceae bacterium (assembly GCA_036447015.1). Taxonomy (GTDB): domain Bacteria; phylum Planctomycetota; class Planctomycetia; order Pirellulales; family Thermoguttaceae; genus JAZFUB01. The sequence continues at coordinate 11,966 of JAZFUB010000339.1, forward strand.
CGTCTGATAGCGCCCGGTCAGCAAGCCTGCTCGCGACGGACTGCAGTAGGATGCCGTGACGTAGCCGTTGGTGAAACGGATCCCGCTGTTGGCGATCGAATCGATGTGCGGCGTAGGACTCTGCGGGTTGCCCTGGCATCCCAGTTCGCCGTAGCCGAGATCGTCCGCCAACAGCACGATGATGTTCGGCGGCCGAGAAGTCGAAACATCGTCGTCAGCCGCCAAGTGCAGCGTCCGGCCCATGGTGCCCGATCCGACGGCGATGCCTATCAGAAGTAACCGTCCGGCGAAGCACATTGCCTGACGGGGC
>JAZFUB010000340.1:0-3671 GCA_036447015.1 Thermoguttaceae bacterium
TCGACGAGTTGCCGATTCCCGAGGACATCGAAGCCGAGGGCGAACGGGCGGTTGACGAATACCGCGACGACCACCGCCTGGCTTATCAGCTCGAAGCGCCCGTCAATTGGTGCCCCGGCTTGGGAACTGTTTTGGCCAACGAAGAGGTCATCGGCGGGCTGAGCGAACGGGGTGACCATCCGGTCGAGCGGATTCCGCTACGGCAATGGATGCTGCGAATCACCGCGTATGCCGACCGACTGGAGAACGACCTCGCAGCGCTCGATTGGTCCGACAGCATCAAGGCGCTGCAACGCAATTGGATCGGCCGAAGCACGGGCGCCGAAGTCGACTTCTTCATCGGCTCGTTTGGCGATAAGGACGGCAAACCGTCGATCGTGGAGTACAAGGACTGGCAAGCCGATCGGAAACTGGGCGGATACCCGAGGAAGCCGGGCGACGACGTGTTGCGGATTTACACGACCCGGCCCGACACGCTCTTCGGCGCAACCTATATGGTCATCGCGCCGGAGCATCCGTTCGTCCAGCGGCTGACGCAGTCCGAGCAGGCCGACGCCATTAAGACCTATTGCGAAGAGGCGGGCCGAAAGACGGATCTCGACCGAACCGACCTGGCCAAGGAGAAGACGGGCGTCTTTACAGGCTCTTACGCGATCAATCCGGTCAGTGACGAGCCGATCCCGATCTGGGTGGCCGACTACGTGCTGATCAGCTACGGCACCGGCGCGATTATGGCCGTGCCGGCGCATGACACGCGGGACTTCGAGTTCGCCAAGGAGTTCGATCTGCCGATCGTGGCCGTGGTCGACCCGGGCGACAGTCCGAACGTTCCTCGCGATGAACTACTGGCAGGCGAAACGGCCTTCATCGCCGACGGTACGGCAATCAATTCCGGTCAGTACGACGGTCTGTCGACGCCCCAGTTCAAGCAGAAGATTGCCGAGGACCTTGCCACCGCCGGCCAAGGTCGCAGTGCGGTCAACTACAAGTTGCGTGATTGGCTCTTCAGCCGGCAGCATTTTTGGGGCGAGCCGTTCCCGATCTTGCACGAACTGGACGACCAGGGCAAGCGGACGGGCCGGGTCAAGCCCCTTTCGCCGGACGAACTGCCGCTGGATCTGCCCGCGAACATGAAGTTCGACGCCGAACACCGCAGCCCCGAACCGCCGTTGGACGCCGCGCCCGACGAGTGGCTTTATGTGACGATCGACGGCAAGAGATACAAGCGCGAGACGAACAGCATGCCGCAATGGGCCGGCTCGTGCTGGTACTATCTGCGTTACCTCGACCCGAAGAACGACACGATGCTGGTCGATCCGGAAGTCGAAAAGGCCTGGATGCCGGTCGACCTCTACGTCGGCGGAGCGGAACACGCCGTCTTGCACCTGCTCTACGCGAGATTCTGGCACAAGGTGCTGTACGACCGGGGTTACGTCAGCACCGTTGAGCCGTTTCACAAACTGGTCAACCAGGGGATGATCCTTGGCGAGATGGAATTCACCGGCTATCGCAACGCGGCCAGGAAATGGGTCTCGGCGGTCGACGTCGAAGATAACGGCGACGGACCGGTCGTCAAAGGATCCGGCGAATCCTGTTCGACCGAGAAGCTCGAACCGGCACTGGTCGAGAAGAAGGGGGATGGTTTTGTCCTCATCGAAGACACGTCGATCAAGATCGACAGCCGGGCGTACAAGATGTCGAAGAGCCGCGGCAATGTCGTCAACCCGGACGTGGTTGTCGCCGAGTACGGTGCCGACGCCTTGCGGCTTTACGAGATGTTCATGGGCCCGTTGGAGTCAGTCAAGCCGTGGAGCATGGATGGTGTGCATGGCGTGCGGAGTTTTCTGAATCGGGTCTGGCGAATGATCGTCGACGAACGGGCCGAAACGCTCCAGCTAAACGAAGCGGTCGTCGACATCGAACCCAACGCCGAGCAGAACCGCGTGCTGCACAAGACGATCAAGGCGGTGACCGACGACCTCGACGAGATGGCGTTCAACACGGCCATCGCACGGATGATGGAGTTCACGAACTTCTTCCTCAAAGAGGACAAACGGCCCAAGACGGCCATGGAGCAGATCGTGTTGCTGCTCTCGCCCTATGCACCGCACATGACCGAAGAACTCTGGCAACTGCTCGGCCACAACGACACGCTCGCCTTCGAAGCCTGGCCGACGTTCGACCTTTCGGCGATCAAAGAAGACACGGTCGAGATCCCCGTACAGATCAACGGCAAGCTGCGAAGCCGCATCCGAGTGCCCGTCAACTGCGACAAGGACACACTCGAGCAGGCAGCAAAGAGCGACGAAGCGGCCGCCAAATGGCTCGAAGGGAAGACGATCGTCAAAGCGATCGTGGTGCCCGGGCGGATGGTGAATTTCGTGGTGAAGTAGCTGGGTGGCAGGACACGGTCGGGACGCGTCGTTTAGCGGCGGGGCTTGCCCGCGCGTTTCGTCCGGCGGGGCGACTCGGCCGGCGAATGTCGTCCGGCCAGCCACTACTTTACGGGCATTGGAAATCGCGATAAAATACCGCTACCGCCAAACGCGCGGGGCAAGCCCCGCCGCTAAACAAGAGCCCTGTTTCGAACAGAACCATGATCCGCGCCTATCATGTTGTCTTTGGTGCGTATGGTTTTTGGTTGCCGAACGATCCGCGTGGTTCTTGGTCCGAATTCGTGCGTTCATGGGAATTGGTGTGTTTCGGAAAGGCAGCCAAAGTATCGACACGTCGGTCACTCGCTGCGGATCCTCACGATCGTCAACTCCGCGGGGCCGCCAAGGGGGAACTGAAGTATCCCGTCGTGCAGTTCACCGGTCCGCAGGCCCTTGCGATCGCGCAAGGGTTTCGTCGTGGGATGGATGAGTCCGCTTACGTCCTGCATGCCTGCTCGATCCTGTCCGAGCACGTTCACCTGGTCGTTGCCCGCCATGCGCGCAAAGTCGAGCAGATCATTGGCCACATGAAGGGTCGTGCCTCGCAGCAGTTGACAAAGGAAGGGATTCATCCGTTGGCCAGCCACGGCAAACCCGACGGCACGTATCCCTCGCCGTGGGCGGATGGTTGCTGGAAGGTCTATTTGAACGACGATCGGCAAGTCGCCAACGCGATCCGATACGTACAGGAAAATCCCATCCACGAGGGCAAGCCACGACAACAATGGTCGTTCGTTACGCCGTACAACGTTTAGCGGCGGGGCTTGCCCCGCGTGTTTCGGCGGGGTCGTGGATGTTGCGACCCGATGAACTCCGTCGACCGACACATAGCGCCAAACGCGCGGGGCAAGCCCCGCCGCTAAACGGGGTTCACTAGCGTGTTGAGCGTTTCGGCGAACACCCCATATGCCCCCGCGTCGAACAACACGAAGCGCACCAACTCGGGTCGGTCGTGCGTCTTGAGAAACTCGATCGCCGTCGACAATGCGATCCGGGCGGCTTGGTCCATCGGATAACTGTAGGCGCCCGTGCTGAGCGACGGAAAGGCGATGCTGTCGCATTGATGCTCGACGGCCAACTCGAGGCACCGTCGGTAGGCCCCGGCCAACAACTCCGGTTCGCCGCGTCCTCCTCCCCGCCAGATGGGTCCCACGGCGTGGAAGACATGCTTCGCAGGGAGCGTTCCCGCCCCGGTGGCAACGGCCGAACCGGTCGGACACCCCTCGGGATACCGGG
>JAZFUB010000341.1:0-7830 GCA_036447015.1 Thermoguttaceae bacterium
TCCCAGGCATCGGTGCCGTCGATCGTTCGACCTTCGATCCCGTAGCCCGCCGCGCGATCGGAAAGCTGGTTGCAGTTGTATTGTGCGCTGGTCGGCGTCGAGAAGGCATAGTGGTTGTTCTCGACGAGAAACAGAACGGGCGTACGTCGGACCGATGCGAGGTTCAGCGATTCGTGAAACTCGCCCGTGCTGGTCCCGCCGTCGCCGATGACGGCCAGCCCGAACGCATCTTCGCCGTTGCGTCGAGCGGCCCAAGTACCGCCCACGATCAGGCTGAGCATCTTGCCCAAGTGGCTCATCATCGGCAGACGTCGTGCGCCCGCGTTGCCATGATGCACGTTTCCTTCGCGCCCGTGCGTGGGACTGTCGGCGTTGGCCATGTACTGGCAAACCAACTCGTAGGGCGTTGCGCCTTGCAACAGGTGCGCAGCAAAGTCGCGATGCAACAAAGAAAGAATGTCGCGACCCGGTCGAAACGGCATCGCCATGCCCACGGTCGTCCCCTCGTTGCCCGCACTGATCGTCACGGTCCCTTTGACGTAGCCCTTCTGAAACAGCTCGAGCAGCCGCTCTTCCAGCCGCCGAGAAAGGAACATCCAGGGATAGGCGGCCCCGTGGAACGCTTCCGGCGAGAGTCGCTCGGGATATCGGGCAATGCGAGACGGAAACTCATAGGCCGTCTCGACCCGCCGGACCGACGAACCGTCAACGACCGCCTGCGTGTTGCCACGCGGCGCACGATTCGGCAGACCAACCGGCAAAGTGCTCGGCCGCTGGTTATCCGAGTTGGAAGTCAATTGCCGTGCCTTTCTCGCCGTCCGACCCGAAGGGGATCTCGACGACGTTCAGCATCCTTGCGGTAGAAAAGGCAGACCTCTTACCGGTGGGAGCGTGAACCAGTGAACGTCTGAAAAGTTCGCGAGAACCGGAGATCGAATCCTGGTTCCCGCGGGATTGTAGCGATCCGCCATAACCGTGTCACGGCCAGATTCGCCCGATTTCCGAGGTGGCAAGGTCAAAGGCATAGCCGGCCGGGGGGCGTCAAGACACCATGCCACAACACTTGGGGCAGAAAGGGTGAGATGGGTTACATGCGAGGAGGGAGTGGGAGGGCGATTTGCGGCAGTTGTAGTATTTTGCGATGATGAGTGCTTGGCCAAACAACGAAAGGTCGTGATGATGAACGATTCCGACACGCCGAAATCACGATGTCGCTGGTACCGCCTGACCGTGGATCGGTTCCTGGTCGGATTGCTGGGCGTCGAGGCCTTTTTGCTCGCCTCCGAGCGATTCGGCTGGTTCGCCTTCAACGAACGAAGAGGCTGGACCGTGCTGATCACCCTGTCGGTCGTCTGCCTGGCCGTCCTGTTGATCCTGCTCTGGCTCGCCGTCAGCCTGCTCTTTCGACGACGGTTCCAATTCAGCATCCGATCGTTGTGTGTATTGACGCTGGTCGTGGCGATCCCATGCAGCTGGTTTGCCGTGAAGATGCAGCAGACGAAGCGACAGCGGGAGATGGTCACCACACTGGTGCGGGCTGGTGGTCGCGTCAGATACGACCATATGTATTTTTCGCAGGAAAGCTATGTCCCAAAGAAGAGGATGCCAAATCCGCTATGGCTTGTGAAACTCTTGGGCATCGATTTCCTCGACAACGTGACGATCCTGCATCTCTATCCCAACTCGAGTGCCCCAAACCGGCCCCTTAGCGATGCCGATCTGGCGTATCTGGAGTCATTTCCCCATCTCGAAAGCCTCATCCTTTCCAGAAAGGAAGTCACCGACGTCGGTTTGGTCCACTTGCGCAACTTTTCTCGCCTGAAGGAACTTTCTCTTGGCACGCCCAAGGTAACCGACCGAGGCTTGAAACACCTGAAATCGCTGGAGCAGTTGCGATATTTGGAACTCGGCTGCGGCGGCGTGACTGACCGAGGCTTGGTGCATCTGAACTCACTGAAAGAGTTGCGTCACTTGCGGCTACACTGCGCCGTCACCGACCAAGGGCTTGCGGAACTCACTAGTTTGACACAACTGGAGGTGCTGGAAAGTTACGGAGCCACCACCCCGACCGTCGAACTTCACCGAGAGATGCGTGCCCTGGATGATCCGACGCAAATGGATTTCATTGAGACTCCCCTGCGTGACGTTATGGACTTTCTCGGGGAATTCCACCGGGCACGCATCACAGTCGACCAGGAAGCCCTTCGAGTTGTGGATGTCTCCAGGGACGTGCAAATCACGATCCATAGAAAGGGCATTACGCTCGATATGGCCCTCACGGAAATTCTTACGCCGCATGGATTGGCATGGATGATCACACCTGATGGAATCGTGATCACGACAAAAGAGATCGTGGACAAGGAACTGGCCGGGGTTGCCCGGTTGAGGAAGTCGCTGCCGAACCTGAAGAAGGTACGCGTGTGTGTTGACTGGTAGGGTGTGGTCTTGCACGCACGGCGTTAGCCGCGGAGCTTGCTCCGCGCTGTGAAGTGCTCGACGGCTTCCCTGTTTCACAGCGCGGAGCAAGCTCCGGCGGCTAACTTGTTCGCAATCCCTTGGGCAGTGCCTCACCGAATACTAGGCCCTTTTCTTCGGCGTCTAGCGTTCCGCCTCGCCCAACCAGTTCGATGAAATGCGGCGGGCACTTTTGCATCTCGAACCAGTCGAGCACTCGGGTTCGTAGCTTCTCGGGGATGTCGCGGTAGCGGTCTTCGGTGCGGCGGGCTAGTTGCATTACTGCCAGTCGGGCGGTCGGGTCGTCGCCGTATTGGTCGATTAGGTTCTTGAGCCACTCGGCCGCCGCCTCGGCTGGCACGACCGTGTTCAACGGCCCGTAGCTTGGCACCCGGGCACCGATCCGCCCCAACGCCCAGACGATCGCCGGTCGGACCGATTCCATTTTTTTCTTCGGCAGCAGGTCTAAAAGAATGCCGCCCAGTTCGATCTTCGTGGCCACGCTCAACAGTTCGAGCGATCCGAGCAGCCGCCAGATTTCGGCCGTCTCGTGCGACGAAAAGGTGAAATCGCCCCCGCGCCGTTTACCGGTGATCAACTGGCGGTGCAAGCCGCGCACGGGCCCAAGCAGCGGCTCGGCGACTGCCTGCTGTTGCCCGGCCGACAGCCCGCCGCCGATCCGTCGCCAGAGGATCCACCCCTCGACACGGCAACCGGCCCCGTGATGGACCAGTTTGCCCTGCACGGTGTTCCAGGTCTGCGCGACGCGCCAGTCGTCGACCGCCAGCCCATAGCCGGGCCGCAACGCGAAGCCCAGCACGTTGAGCCAGCGTGTTTCGTGCGACTCGCTGCGCCGGCGGCCCGGTTCGAGTTCCATCAGGGCTTCCCAGATGCGCCGCAACAGCGAGGCGGGCCAGTTGTTGCGGCTGCTGCCGATGGTCTTGGCTAGATGTTTGACGAGTCGGGCCGGCTTGTCTTGTCCCTCGGGGCCGAACGTCTGCTCAAGGTGCGCGGCACACGCCTGCCAGGTCGTCTCATCGAGGTAGCCTTCCGACTCGGCTGCCGATTCGTGGGCGGCCATATCGGTTCGGACGGCCGAACGGACGTCGAATTGCAGCCGCCAACTGCGGCGTCCGTCGCTCTCGGCGCACCAAAGATCGAGTGTGCCGATCTCGGTGAGCCGAGCGTGCAGGTTGATCGACACGTGGCCCGACTCGCTCTTCTTTCGCGTACGCAGGACGGTCCGAATCGGCGGCAGCGGCGTCATCTTCTCGCGGTCGATGGCGACCAGGGCGCCCGGCGGATCGGTCAGGCGAGTGCTGGAAACATAGAGCGGAAACTCGACCGGCTCGGAGACCAGCAGGTCGAACTTCCGCCCGGCCAGGTCGATCTCTTGGCCCGGTTCGGCACCGGCCGGCACCAGGCAGACGGCCGACGGCTCGTCGCTCTCGACGCCGATATAATAGGTTCGAGCCAGCCCGGCGGCGATTCGCACGCCTTCGCCCCGGCGGACCATGCCGTAGTAGGCCGCGCCTTGGGCGACCGCAAGGTCCAGCCGCTCGTTGTCCAGCACCAACGGTTCCCAATGGGGATCTTCCTCGCGAAACCAACTTTGCAACACATCCAGCAGCCGCTCTCGCAGCACGGGCGACGCGAACAGCCCGCCGTTGAACAGGACGATGTCGGGTCGGGCCGGATCGTGGTCGGCCGACACGTCGTCATCTTCCATCGCGACGTGACGATGGGCCGTGAGAAAGGCCGCCAGGCTGCGCGTGATGGCCGGATCGGGCGCATAGGGCAGCCCGAATTCCTGGAAACCCGACTGACGTCCGGCCGGTTTCTCTTCCAACCCCACGTACGGAAAGAAGCCGTCGAGCAGCACGTCGCGAACTTCCTCCCGATCGACTTCCGTCTGAAGGCCGCCGCCGATCAACCGAGAACCCGAGCCGGGTAGGTTGACCGTGAACTGCCCGGGCGCGTCGTCGCCCAACAGTGTCTCCTTGACCTGCCGGCAACTCCGCGCCAGCACGGCCCATTGCCGCGGAGGCAGCTTAGCGGGCGTCTCATCCGTGCTTTGGCCGCCGGCCAATCGCGGTTCGAGGTGATGGGCCAGTGCCAGGTCGAGGTTATCGCCGCCGAGGATCAGGTGGTCGCCGACGGCCACGCGATGGAACCGCACCTTTCCCGCTTCGCCACGTCGCACGCGAATCAGCGTGAAGTCGGACGTCCCGCCGCCGATGTCGCAGACCAGGATCTTTTGGCCCGGCTCGACCAACTCCTCCCAGTTGTCGGCATGGTTGTCGAGCCATGCGTAGAAGGCGGCTTGCGGCTCTTCGATCAGCACCACACGCGGCAACCCGGCCCGGGCCGCCGCCTTGACGGTCAATTCCCGAGCCACTTCGTCGAACGACGCCGGCAGGGTCAGCACGATCTCCTGCTCGGCCAACGGGTGTTTCCGAAACTTCGCGTCCCAGGCCCGGGCGAAATGCGCCAGGTATCGGGCACTCGCCTCGACCGGCGAAAGCCGATCGACGTCCGGCGCCCCGTGCCACGGCAGCAGATCGGCCGTCCGGTCCACGCCCGGGTGACACAACCAGGACTTGGCCGATGCGATCAAACGGCCCGGCACCATCATGCCATGGTCGCGAGCAAAGACGCCCACGGCCATTTCCGGTTCGCCCCGATCCGGTTCGGCAGTGTCGAAAGGCAGTCGCAGCGCCCCGGAGGCCAGTTCACCGGCGGCCGGCTGATAATGGAACGACGGCAACGTCTCGCGAGACTCGACCTGGGCGGGAGCCACCACCTGCGGCACCGCAAATGTCTGCACGCGCCAAGGCTTCTTCGACGTGTCGACATACGTCATGGCCGAATTCGTCGTGCCCAAGTCGATACCGACAACGTAACGGGACGGGCTGGGGCCGGCGGACGGATCGTTGCTCACGTCGGGGTACCTGATTCTCTTTCCAATAGGGAGCTTTCCATTCTCGACGTTTAGCGGCCGGGCGTGCCCGGCGCGTTTTTTTGGGCCCACGTGATCAAGGCTCGGCCCCAAACGCGCCGGGCAAGCCCGGCCGCTAAACGTTCGATGGCATCATACACGGCACTGCCATATCGAGACAATAGCCTAACCTCCCTCAAGTTCCGCTGGACAGCGGCGACGCTTGAGCATACCATCCAATCACGACCCGGACCGATGACCGACCCTTTTTCAGACGATCCAACCATGCCGCAATTGCGTAAAGATCCTATCACCGGCCGCTGGGTGATTATCGCCGAGGTCCGGGCCGAGCGGCCCAACGATTTCGATCAGGTGTCCGAGGATCCCGAATCCGACTGCCGCACGTCCGCTCCCCAACGGAGACGGAACTGTCCGTTCTGCGAGGGCAACGAGGATGCCACGCCGAATGAGGTGATCGCCCGACGCGAGCCGGGTACCGAGTCGAATGCCGCGGGCTGGCGAGTGCGGGTCGTGCCAAACAAGTTTCCCGCGGTGGAAATCGAAGGGGGGGTAGACGGACACTCCGACGCCTTCTATCGGGCGATGCCCGGCGTTGGCGTGCATGAGGTAATCATCGAGTCGCCCGAACACCTGACGGGCACTTCGGAGCTTTCCGTGGCGCAATTGCGAGAGGTGTTTTGGATCTACCGTAGCCGGCTGCAGGAGTTGAAGAAGGACCCTCGGCTCGTTTTTGCGATGATTTTCAAGAATGTGGGGGCCGCGGCCGGCGCCTCGCTGGAACACCTGCACAGCCAACTGATCGCTTTGCCGATCGTGCCGACGAACGTCCTGGAGGAGATGGCCGGTTCGCTGAGTTTTTACGATCGTCATGGTTGTTGCGTCTATTGCGACATGATCGAGAGGGAATTGGCCGCGGAGGAGCGGATCGTGCTCGACACGCCCGGCTTTCTGGCGTTCACCCCTTTTGCAAGTCGCTTTTCGTTCGAGACCTGGGTGGTTCCAAAGGTCCACGCCGGCCACTACGAGACAATTCGCGACGACCAGCTCGATGAGTTGGCGGGTGTGATGAAGCAGGTGATGGGAAAAGTGGAGTCATTGTTTGACCAACCTGCCTACAATTACATAATTCACACGGCCCCCTTTGACACTAAGAAACCGGGGCATTATCACTGGCATATAGAGATTATGCCGAGTTTGACGAAAATCGCCGGCTTTGAGTGGGGTACCGGTTTTCACATCAATCCGATTCCGCCGGAACAGGCAGCCTCGGCGCTTCGAGAAATCCAGGTCGAGAAATCCAAGTCCAGCCTGAATCACAAGTGACAAAAGATATTTCAAGTAGAGAAACTGGATAATATGGGTGAAGATTGCCGATTAGGGAGTTAATTCCGAATCACTCCCGCGCTCTCGCCGCAGCGCCGACAATCACTCACTCCTAGAATCAGCGTGATTTTCCACCATGCCAAATTCACTTCGATTAGTTCTCGCACTGCACAACCACCAGCCGGTCGGCAACTTCGACGACGTTTTCGGGCAGGCGTACGAAGACAGCTACCGGCCGTTTCTCGACCTGTTTGCCCGTTATGACTCGCTGAAGATCGCATTGCACACGAGCGGCTCGCTGATCGAGTGGCTCGACTGGCACCGGCCGGAGTATGTCGACCGACTGGCTGAGCTGACGGCCGAGGGTCGGATCGAGATCATCGGCGGAGCGTTCTTCGAGCCCATCTTGGCGATGATCCCCTCGCGAGATCGCATTGGGCAGATCCGCCGCTATACGCGATGGCTCGAGAATCGGCTCGGCGCCACGATTCGCGGGATGTGGATGCCCGAGCGTGTTTGGGAACAGTCGTTCACGTCGGACCTGGCCGCCGCGGGAATCGAATATACGATCCTCGATGATTTCCACTTCAAGAATGCCGGCCTGACCGAGGACCAACTGACCGGACGTTTCCTGACGGAGGACGAGGGCGAAGTCCTGTCGGTCTTTCCCGGCAGCGAACGGCTGCGCTACGTGATTCCCTTCGGCGCACCGGAGGAGACGATCGAGTACCTGGCCCGCATCGCCGAACAGAACCCCAATGCCGTGGTCGTTTTCGGCGACGACGGCGAGAAGTTCGGCACATGGCCCGAGACGAAACAACACGTCTACGACGACGGTTGGCTACAGCGATTCTTCGACGTGTTGGTGGAGAACCAGGACTGGATCCACGTGACCACGCCCTCCGAGGCGATCGACAACGTGGCGCCGGTGGGCAAGATCTATTTGCCGGACGCCAGTTATCGCGAGATGACCGAGTGGGCCCTGCCTGCGGAGCAGTTGGTCCAGTACGAGCGGCTGACTCACGAAATGGACGGCAATCCGCATTGGGAGTCGATGAAGCAGTTCGTTCGCGGCGGGTTCTGGCGGAACTTCA
>JAZFUB010000342.1:0-8074 GCA_036447015.1 Thermoguttaceae bacterium
GGCTCTGGACGCGATCCCGTCGGTGAATCCGGACATCGTGCTCATGGACGTCATGATGCCGGTGATGGATGGAATCACGTCGACACGCGTGCTCACCAGAGAGCGTGGCACCCGTGTGGTCCTCATCTCCGATGTCTCGACGCGAGATGCCCAGCTGGCGTTCGAGGCACTTCAGGCGGGTGCCGTCGACTTCCTGTTGAAGCCGTTCAATCGCGAAGTCGTTCGATCGAAAACGTTCAGCGTGCTGGAATCTCAGTTCGTCGCGGGAGAGTCGTCCAAGCAAACACTCTAGGAGCGGTCGTACCGCAGGGACTGTTATCGATGAAGGTCGAGTACATCAATCCATTCGTAGCCAGCACACAGAACGTGTTCGCCACGATGCTCGAGTGCGAGATATCGCGGGCCGACGTCGCTCTGAAAAGTCAGCCGGAACCTGGTTACGACGTGAACGCCATAATCGAACTCTCCGGTCGGGCGACCGGCACCGTCGTGCTCAGCCTCGAACGGAGCGTGGCGATAAAGGCCGCCTCCGTCATGTTGCGGGAGGAACTCTCGGAGGTCAACGACGACGTCGTCGACGCGGTCGGCGAGTTGGCCAACATTCTTACCGGCGGTGCCAAGGCCAAGCTCGAAGAGCTTGCGTTGCACGTCAGCCTCCCCCGCGTAAGCCTTGGACGAACGCCCCTGGAATGTTTTCCGGAGAATTCCAGCCCGATCTGCATCTCGTTCGACTGTCCCTGGGGCGGCGTGATGCTCGAAGTGGGCCTCGTCGAGGAGATGGCCGAGATTCCGGCAGGTTGACGAATCGCTGTGTGTCGGATCGTACGGATGCCGTTCAACGCCCCGCGGCACGCTCGACGGCATCCAGCAGCGCCTCGAAGGCCTTCTTGTCGGTCATCTTGTGACCCTCGCCCACGACAACCAGTTGCGTTTGCGGGAGTCCATTGCGTCGTAACAGTTCCCGGCTGTCTTCGATCGCGATCACGTCGTCGTGTCGAGAGTGAAGGATCCGAGTCGTCGGGTCGATCGTGGCGGTCGGTTCCCAATGCTTCCAGGCCGGCGCGATCAAGACCAGCGGCGTCTGCCCGGTCTCGATATGCAGTGCGACGGCGCCGCCTCGCGAGGAACCGACGACCACGTCCGGCCGGCCTTGGTCGAAGGCCCGCTGGGCAATCCGCACCGACTCTGCATAGTCGTCGTCGGGCAACGCCGGATGGATCACGTCGAAGCCGTGCTCCCGAAGCGTGGTCGGCCGGATGCCGTTCGGGTCGGATCCGAAACCGTGCAAAAACAGGACCTTCATGGGTGGCCGCCTTTCTCCTTTGGGGATCAGGTGTTCAGGCATCGGGGGGCTTCCGGCGAGCATTATACAAAACGGGTCGCCATTATGGTAGCATGGGGGTTGGCGTGGCCGCGGAACGACCGGGGCTTGAATTCGAACCGAAAGCTCGAAAAACGGAATTACAACTATGCAACGATGTGAATGGGTCATCTCGATGGGGTTCGTACTGGCCGCGATGGGCGTCTGTGTGGCCTCCGGCGAGGAAGAACCGACCAGGCCGAACTTCGTGTTCGTGATCGCCGATGATTGTACGTTTCGCGACATCGGCTGCTACGGCGGCCAGGCCCATACGCCGAATATCGACAAACTGGCGACCCAGGGGATGCGGTTCACGCAGTGCTTCCAGGCGGCGCCCATGTGTTCGCCGACAAGGCACAATATCTACACCGGCTTGTACCCGGTCAAGAGCGGTGCGTATCCGAACCATACGTTCGCCAAACCGGGAACGAAGAGCGTGGTCCATTATCTCGAACCGCTCGGGTATCGCGTCGCGCTGAGCGGCAAACGGCATATCAACCCACGAGACGTGTTTCCGTTCGAGTCGCTCGGCAGCGGGAACAATCCCGACTTCGAGGCGATCGACGGCTTCCTGTCCGAATGTCGTGAGAACCAGACACCCTTCTGTCTGTTTGCCTGTTCCAACGAGCCTCACTCGCCGTGGAACAAGGGCGACGCCTCGCGTTACGACCCGGCCAAGGTGAAACTCCCGCCGTACTTCGTTGACACACCGATCACGCGAGACGATATGTCGCACTACCTGGCCGAGATCACCTACTACGACGGACAGGTGGGCCAGTGCTTGGATCTGCTCGAGAAACACGGAATGGTCGACAATACGCTGGTGATTGTGGTCAGCGAACAGGGCTCGAGTTTCGCCTTCGGCAAGTGGACCTGTTACGACACGGGCCTGCAATCGGCCATGATCGCTCGATGGCCCGGCAAGGTGGCTCCCGGGGTGGTCTGCGATGCACTGGTCGAGTACGTCGACGTGCTGCCGACGTACGTCGAAGCGGCCGGAGGCACACCCGACGCCGTACTCGACGGCAAGAGCCTGCTGCCGGTGCTGCTGGGTAAGGCCACCGAGCACAAGCGTCACGTGTTCGGCGAAATGACGACGCGCGGCATCATCAACGGCTCGGACCATTTCGGCATCCGCTCGGTTCGTTCGCGGCAGTACAAGTACATTTGGAATTTCACGCCCGAGACGCCGTTTAGAAACGCCTGCGTGAAGTCGGCCGCCTTTCGGTCTTGGCAGGAGGCCGCGGCCGACGACCCCGACGCGGCCGACAAGGTTCACCGCTACCAGCATCGGCCCGGCGAAGAACTGTACGACGTCACCAAGGATCGCTACGAGTGGACCAACCTGGCCGACGATCCGGCCCATGCCGAAGTCAAGGCGGAGCTGCGAGCCGAGTTGCTCGCCTGGATGAAAGCTTGCGGCGACAAGGGCCAACAAACCGAACTCGAAGCCCGAGACCACCAGGGCGGCGGCAGAAAGAAACCCACCGGCCCGAAGAAGCGAAAAGCGTCGTGACACGCTGCCGTCGGTGGGCTTGGACAAGTGTTTTGACGGCGAGAAGCCCGGAAAATTGACAACCGAGCGGAGCCCAAATAGAATGAAGCCCGCTCGATTAACCCGACCGATTTTCTCTAGAACCCCCGTTCCCCACAGACATAGGAGCCCCTTGCGATGAAAAAACACCTTCTTTCGATGTACACCGTTTCGATGGTTGCCGTGGCCGTGTCCTGCCTTGTCGTTTGTCCGGCAGACGCGTTTGCGGAAGAAGCCGGCAAGCGGATCGCCCTGTTCAACGGCAAGGATCTGACCGGCTGGGACGTGATCGGGTGCGAGGTACTTGTCGACGACGGCGCGATCCTTCTCGAGGCGGGCAATGGCCTGCTGCAAACGAAGAAGCGATACGCCGACTTCGTGCTCGAGTTCGACTGGAAGGCGCTGAAACCCGATCAGTGGGACTCGGGCGTCTACTTCCGCTACGACACGGTACCCCCGGGGCGACCTTGGCCGGCCCGGTATCAGGCCAATCTCCGCAAAGGTCTCGAAGGCAATGTGCAGAGTCTCAAAGGCGCGGCCAGCAAGGGCCTAATCAAGCCGGGCGACTGGAATCGCTTCAAAATGATTGTCGTCGGCACGACCGCCGCGTTGGAAATCAACGGCAAGCCCGCCTGGAAAGCCGACGGACTTCAGAAGCCGAGCGGATACATCAGCATCCAGGCCGAGGTCCCCGGCGGCGGGAAGTTTCTATTCCGGAACATCTTCATCACGGTTCGGAAATAGTCCGCAGCGTGGGGATGTCGGATAACCCTGAATGGTCATCTTTGCTACATCTCCCTCCCGCTAGGGAAGACGATAGCCTGCTTGTCTACCCAGACCGACTATTTTTCAGAGAAGGCCTGGCAGTTACTTGACAAAGTGGCCGGTTGTGAGTAGACTGACGATTGTACAGTGTGGGCAATGCTGTAGTGATTTGGGAAGTCTTGGATGATATTCCGATCTTCGCGTCTTTGCGTTCGGCGCGGTGCAAATCCCTTCTCCTTGTCCCGAAGAACGCCCGGACCTTTTCGTTCGCGAACCCTCGCGATCGAGCCGCTTGAGGACAAGGTGCTTTTGGACGGAGTTGGGCTTGCTGCCGACGAGTCGGCAGTCGACCCTTTCCGGCCACCGGTTGATGCTGCGCCGTACCGTCTTCCGCTCATCGCCGGTCCGGCGATGCTGCTGCCCGCGGACCAAGGGGCATCGCTGCCGATCGTTGCGTCGGCGCGTCTGAAGGACCTTGGCATGGCCGTGACTGCGCAGGCCGAGAGTGCGCTCTCTTGGCTCGACTTCAACACGAGCGACGGGCTGGACATGGATCGGGAGGCCGTGGTCGAGGTGATCCGGTCCGACGGCGACGGGATCGTTGGGCGGATTTCGATTCCCGGCGCATGGCTCGAACCGGTTGTGGTCGGCGAAAACTCGTTTATGCAACTGTCCATCCCGGGCTTCGGATTCACCGACGTGATCGGGGCGCCCCGACTTCCGGTGGTCCGCAGTCTGCTGGCGGTCCCCGACGGCGTGGGAGTGACGGCCCGAATCGACGGTCAGCCGCAACTGCTTTCGACGATCGACGTCGGTATCGGTCGATCGCTGGTCCCGCTGCAGGCCTCCGTGCCGAAACTAGCCGGCGCGTTGGAGGCCGCCCCGTTGGATTATGGTCTGGTCTACGAGACCGATCGATTTCTACCGGACACGGGCGTGCGCGTCTTGGAGGCAGGGTACGCCGACGGGCAGCGATTGGTCATGCTCGAGGTGGCTCCGATCGCCTACAATCCGACGGCCGGACTGCTCAGCATTTACGATACACTGACGTTCGAACTCGATTTCAGCGGCGTTGCAAGTGATGCCAAGGGCGGTTCGAGCATCGGTGACGTCCTTTCCGGCGCAGCGGCATCGTCGCCGGATGCTCCATCGATGAGCCTTGCGCCCGGTGAGGCGGCCACTTCGGCCCAGCGTCTGCTGATCGTGGCCCATCGCGACTTCACCGCCACGATGGCTGATTTCGTCGCGCACAAGAGGGCCATGGGATGGGACGTGGATCTGGTCGATACGAATACCACCGGATCCACGAATTCGGCGATTCAACGGTACATCAAACTGCAATACGCCAACATGGCCACACGCCCCGACGCACTGCTGCTCGTTGGCGATACGGACCGGATTCCGCACTTCAGGGGCTTCGGACCGGAAAACCCGGCCACGGACCTCTACTATACGACGATGGACGGCGGCGACGACTGGTATCCGGAGTTTCCGGTCGGCCGTTTCAGCGTAGTCAATGCGACCCAGTTGTCGGCGGTCATCGCCAAGACGATCGCCTACGAGACTTCTTCGACGGGCTCATGGACCACGGAAGCCACGTTCATGGCCGGCAACGACAACCATCGAATCACCGAAGGCACGCACAATTGGGTCGTCGACAACTATATGGACCCGCTGGGTTACACCAGCAACAAGCAGTACGTAGCGACGTATGGCGCCACGACGCAGGACGTTCGCGCCGACTTCAACAACGGCAGTGCCTTGGGGATCTTCTCCGGACACGGCGCCGAAACCTACTGGGACGACGGGCCGCGGTTTAGGCAATCGGACGTTCGCGGGCTGACCAATGCCGGCATGTACGCGCTGATTGCCAGTTTCGCTTGCGACACCGGAGCGTACGCCTATGCCAGCAGCGAGAGCTTGATGGAGACCTGGCTACGGACGCCGAACAATGGGGCGGTCGTCGCGGTGGGATCCAGCGTGGATAGCTATTGGGACGAAGACGACATCCTCGAGAAGAGACTCTTCGATGCGATCTACGACGAAGACGTTGCGGCGTTCGGCAGCGCATGGCTGCGTGCGAAGGAGCTTTACCTGGAGTATTACGGCCCGACGAATTCCACTCGCGGCTACTTCGAGATGTACAACGTGATGGGCGATCCGACCGTGAAGGTGTTGGGGATCGATCTCAAGATCACCTTGCCTTCCGAGTTGCCCTTGGCCTATCCGGGCGAGCCCTACGAAGTCGCGCTGATGGCCGCCGGCGGCCGGGAGCCTTATGGTTGGAATCTGGTCGAGGGCTCGCTGCCGGACGGCCTGACGCTCGACGAGGCCACGGGCATTATCAGCGGCACGCCCACGGCGCTGACCGAGGAAACCTTCACCATCGAGATTACCGACGCGGACCAAATCAGCGACCGCCGGGAGTTCAGGCTGTCGGTGGCCAACCGCCTTCGGATCGTCACGCCCGACGAACTACCACACGCACAACTCGGGCAGCCTTATAGTCTGACACTCGAAGCCGACGGAGCGGAATCCCCGTACCATTGGTCGCTGATGGGCGAAGGCGGCTATGCGGAAACGAATCCCGCGTCGGGATACCTTGGCGGCGGCACGGCGATGGACTGGCATGACGACGACGACAGTTGGCGTCTGACGCTGCCTTGGGCGTTCTCCTTCTACGGCAACGAGTACAATTCGGTCAACGTTTCCAGCAACGGCTTTCTCGACTTCGCTTCGAACTCCGACGAGTTCGACAACACGCAAGCGGAACTGCTGACGAACGTGCGCATCAGCCCGTTGTGGGACGACTTGAAAACCGACGAGCCGGGCAAGGACATTTTCGTTACGCAAACCGACGAGTACGTGGCCGTTCGCTGGCAGGCCGTCGTCTATGGTGGCAATTTGCCGGTCGACTTCGAGGCCGTACTCTATCGCAACGGACGCATTCAATTCAACTACGGCCAGGGCAATGCCGGACTGTCTCCGACGATCGGCGTCTCGGCAGGCAACGGCACCGACTACACGATTTCCTCATTCAGCGGCGCGACCACGATCCCGGACGACGTCTCGGCGTATTTTGCCTACGGGGGCCAACTCCCTCCGGGACTTTCACTCGACGAGGCTGCGGGCCGGATCAACGGAATCCCCACCAGTCCGGGAAGATTCACTGCGACGTTCCAGGTTCAAGGCTCGGGCAACCCACGGCAGACGGCCATCAACGAGTTC
Source organism: Thermoguttaceae bacterium (assembly GCA_036447015.1). Taxonomy (GTDB): domain Bacteria; phylum Planctomycetota; class Planctomycetia; order Pirellulales; family Thermoguttaceae; genus JAZFUB01. The sequence goes on from JAZFUB010000342.1 coordinate 6,888, forward strand.
AGCCTGGAAGTGGTCGAAGTTCGGGCGCTGATGCTCTTCCTTCCCGAGATGGGCACTGAAGGCGACGGTATTCTCTCGGGCGAGGTCCATATCACGAGTCGCGTCGCCGAGGATTCGATCGTCACGCTGGAATCGGACGACCTGTCGGAGGGCAGTCTGCCGACGACGACGGTTACGATCCTTGCGGGCGAAACGTCGGCACCGTTCGACCTGCGCATCGAAGACGACGCGATTCTCGACGGAACGCAAAACATCACGATCTCGGCCTCCCTGGACGGATACGAAGGTGACAGCATCATGCTTGCCGTCGCCGACAACGAAACGGCCTCGCTGACGGTGACTTTGCCCCGGACGGTAACCGAAGGCGACGGGCTGCTCGTTGGCCAAGGCAGGGTTTCGATCGACTCCGTCGCAGACGAAGACGTGCTTGTCGGTCTGACGTCAGACGACACGTCCGAGGCAACCGTTGCGCCAACCGTCGTTATCCCCGCCGGACAGTCCTTCACGACCTTCGATATCGCAGTCGAGAACGACACCAGGATCGACGGTACGCAAACGGCCACGATCAGCGCCCACGTCGAGAACTGGACCGGCGGTGCCGACACGATCGAAGTCGTGGACGACGACGATCGGATCACCTTGCTGCTGCCGGAAGAAGTCTGGGAAGGCTCGGGGCTACTGCCTGCGGCCGGTCTGTTGACCATCGGTGGGGCTTTCTCGGTCGATCTGGCGATTTCGCTCGAGTCGAGTGATCTGAGCAAACTTCTCGTGCCAGTCACTTTGATGATGCCCGCCGGCGAAACCTCGGCTCCATTTGCGCTGGTTGCGATCGAAAACAACGACTACGACGGTGTCCAGACGGTTTCGATCACGGCCACGGCGCCCGGTCTGGTCGACCAGACCGCAATGATCGACGTGCGCGACAACGACGCACACCACTTTGCGGTGGCTCCGGTTGCGTCTCCCCAGAGGGCCGACGTAGCCTTCGACTGGACGGTGACGGCGAAGGACGTCAACGATGAGACCATCGAGATATTCGACGGCGTCGTCGGTCTGTCGGCTTTCGGAGACGCCGGTTCACTTCCGATCCGCATCGAAGGGGCCGAAAAGAGCGACCCGGCGACTCACCTCCCGCTCGAGGCGTCGACGCTTCCAGCGGCGTCCGAGGGTTCTAAAGGCTCCGAGGG
>JAZFUB010000343.1:0-5119 GCA_036447015.1 Thermoguttaceae bacterium
TTTTGCTGCGGTAATCATGGGACATACCTCCGGGGGAGCCGATTGGGCGTTCTCGGTCGAGATGCCTGCGGCGGGTCGGTCGGTAGTTCGGTGCCATCCATGACCCGGACAGATCGCTGCCCATTCTCTGCCGGCGGTTCGTCAACGTGCGGGTCCGTCACGAAATCTCACGCGGGCGACCTGATGACAAAACGTGGATCGGAGAGAACACCATCTTCCTCTGGCGAACGACTCCGAAACCTACGACTCGGGCGACCAAGGTTCGGTGGGGGTCACGCCGGTATCGCGGGCTCCATGTGTCACAGTTCAAGTCGTCTGCTTGGCGCCGCTCGCCACGGGTAGGACCCGACCAAGGCCGGGCAAGCAAGAGACACCAGACATGTTCTGATTATAACCGGTTACGCAACTGAACGCAATAATCGGATTCTGAGGATATCGCGGATCGGCCATCGGAAGAATATCGCAAACTCTTAAATAGCAAACAGTTATGAATTCTAAATGGAGATCAAAAGTCGTCTGAGAAATTACCCGGCAGAATCCTTCCTTCGGGGGGCCATATGGCTCATGCAGGCTAATCGACCCTGCCATCCGCGTTCCTGGTCGAGCAACGCGAGGAAATGGATCGAGGAGGTTCGACCTTTCTTGCCGCGAATCTCTTTGATTTGCCGGCTTCCGTAACCTATAGGCAGGTGGAGGATAGGCAGGTGGAGAAGTCTCTTGCGGCCGCCCGCTTGACAGCCCGACGGCTCTGAGATACGGTAACTGCCTATTGAACTCGGCTCGACTGACCTGACGATTGATCGGTCTGCGCGTGAATGATTCTTCCGACGACCGTTCGCCGATGGCGGTGGCCATGGCGTGGACCTCACACGTCACGGCGATCGCCATGGAGATGGTCTTGCCCGCGTTGGCCGGTATTTGGGCGGACCGGCAACTGGGCACCGGCATGCTGTTCCTATTGCTGGGGGTTGTCTTCGGCTTCACCCTGGGGATGTGGAGCCTGCTGAAACTGGCAAAAGCATCGTCGCGAGACGTTGCTTCCCGACGGAAAGATCAAAAAAACACGCCAAAACGGTGATATGGGACCTATGAGAACGTGGCTGAAGAACCTGCGGAGTCGAAGCTTGGCCGTACGGGGTGCGGTTTTGGCTTCGGTCGTTCTGGCGCTACTGGCACTGATCGGCCCGATCGGCTGGGCGCTGGATGGCGCGGCCGGCGTTGCCGCCGCTGCGGCTGCGGCCGCGTTGTGCTTCGTCGGCACGGCCGCGGCCCTGGGACTGAGCCATCTGCTTCGGGCGCCCGATCATGTGCTCTATGGCGTTTTGGCGGGCATGGCCACTCGGATGGGGATCCCCTTGGCGTTTGGCATGGCCGTCCACCTGCATGGTGGGGCCCTGGCGCAAAGCCACTTTTTACACTATCTTTTAGTATTCTACCCGGTCGCGCTGGCTGTCGAGACGTTTCTCTCGCTGCCGAAGACCGGGCCTAACGCTGCTGCGGGCTCCGCGATCGACGTAGGAACCTCTCGGCAAACCACACGGGACCCGTCATAAGACCATGGCTTCAGATACGGCTCAACTGATGTCGCACGTGAAGGACACCGCGTCCGGGCATCACTATTTCCACCTCCCCAATGGGACGGAGGAAGGGCTGCTCGTGCCGATTCCGCAGCCGCTGGAGCCATTGGGTATCGAGATCACCAAGTTCATGGTCCTCGAGGTCGTCGCCGCCGTGCTGATTATCCTGATTTTCGTCCCGTTGGCTCGGCGCATCGCCACCGGCGAGCGGCCGCGAGGGCTGTTCTGGAACTTCTTCGAGGCGATGCTGCTGTTCATCCGCGACGACGTGGCCCGGCCGGCCATCGGCAAGAAGGACGCAGACAAATTCCTGCCGTTCATCTGGACGATCTTTTTCTTCGTGCTCTTCTGCAACCTGCTGGGGATGGTCCCCTGGGCCGGCTCGCCGACCGGATCAATTAGCACTACTGCTGCCTTGGCACTGATGACCTTTGGTACGGTCGTTGGGGCGGGCACGAAGAAATACGGCCTGATCGGGTTTTGGACCGGTCAGGTTCCCCACATGGAACTGCCGCTGGTCATGGCCATTTTCATCAAGCCGATGGTCTTCGCCATCGAAGTGATGGGCATGGGCATCAAGCACTTCGTGTTGTCCGTGCGTTTGTTGGCCAACATGTTCGCCGGTCACCTGGTGTTGGCCGTGATCCTCGGTTTCATCGCCCAGACGGCCGAGTCGGGCCTGATCTGGTATGGTGTGATGCCGGCCGCCGTTTTCGGCGCCGTCGCGTTGAGCATGTTGGAACTGTTCGTCGCGTTCCTGCAGGCGTATATTTTCGCGTTTCTTTCAGCCCTGTTTATCGGTATGGCGGTCCACCAGCACTAAGGTGTCGGCCGTGCCGAACCGTACGAGCTTTTGATAAGGAGACAGATCCCGTGAACAAGTTGACAAGGATTGCATTGCTGGTTGCCCTACTGCTTCCGTGTGGCACACCGATTCTCATGGCCCAAGAAGTGTCCCAGGCAGACATCGAAGCAGCCACCGCCGAGGCAAAAGCGGAGGTCGCGCGAGCCCAAGACATTCTCGGTCGCGAAGGCTTCTCGATCTACGTCGGTGCCGCATTCGGCGCCGGGTTGATCATCATCGGCGCCGGGCTGGGTATCGGCAAGATCGGCTCGTGTGCCGTCGAAAGCATGGCCCGGCAGCCCGAGGTGGCCGGCAACATCCAGACGGCAATGATTATTTCCGCAGCGCTGATCGAAGGGGCAACCTTCTTCGGCCTGATCGTTTGCATGCAGTCCTAGTGGCCCTTCATTCGTAAGGCGACAAACATGATGCGTACGCGAGTCGTTTTCGGCCTTCCAGTCGGCATGGCACTGGTCGCTTGGGTCTTCGGCCTTGCCGTCGCTTTGGCCAGTGACGGTGCGGCCGAGCCGGTTGCAGAAGTCGATCCTCAATCGTCCCATTCGCCCGACAACGCCGGCCATCAGCCGGCCGGAAGCGGCAGCCACGGCGGCGGTCAAGGCAGCGGCAAGGTCGATACCAACCCGTTGGAGTTCAAGAAGGACTTGGCTCTGTGGACGGGTGTCGTCTTTCTGATCCTGATGGCGATCCTCTGGAAGTTCGCTTGGGGGCCGATTCGTCAGGGCCTCGAACGCCGCGAGAACGGCATCGCCAACCAGATTACCGAGGCCGAGGAGGCAAACCACAGGGCCAAGGAACTGCTGGGCCAGTACGAAGAGAAACTGACTGCGTCGAAGCAGGAGGTCCGTGAGATCCTCGAACAGGGCCGACGCGACGCCGAGAAGACCGGCCGTGAGATGATCGAGCAAGCCCGGGCCGGTGCCGAGGCCGAGCAGCGTCGGTCTCTGCAGCAGATCGACGCGGCCACTGCGGCCGCGCTGAAGGAGTTGGCCGAACACGGGGCCGATCTGGCGGTCAGCCTGGCCGGCAAGATCGTCCGCGCCGAGTTGAAGCCTTCCGACCATGCGAAGTTGATCCGCCGGACGATGGCCGACTTTGCCCAACAATCGCCTAGCGAGAACTGACCGATGGCGGAGTCCGACGACATCAGAGCCGAAGACGCCCGGATGGCGGCCCAGATCGAGGCCGACGTCGGTGTCGAGCAGGTGGCCGACGTCTACGCCAAGGCCCTGCTCGGTGCGGCCGAAAGCGCCGGCCAAACGACCGCTCTGCTCAAGGAGTTCGACGCGCTGGTGACCGAAGTGCTCGACAAGTTCCCCCGCTTCGAGGCCGTCTTGACCTCGGGACTGATCGGCCATGACGAAAAGGCCGGCGCGTTGGATCGCGTGCTCGGTGGGCAGGTGTCGCCCTTGTTGTTGAACTTCCTGAAGGTCGTTTCGCGCCACGGGCGGCTCGATTGCCTTCGGGCGATTCACCGCCAGACGCGCCGGTTGTACGACAAACTGCAAGGTCGTGTCGAGATCCAACTGACCACGGCCACACCGATCGATGCCCAGGTGACCCAAGCCATTGTCGAGAAGCTCCGCGCTGTGCTGGGCTCCGAGCCGCTTTTGCAGGCGACCATCGATCCCGACGTGATCGGCGGCATCGTGCTGCGCGTCGGCGATACCGTCTACGACGGCTCGATCGCCAACCAACTGAAAAACATTCGTAAGCAGATGATTGACAGGAGCGTCCATGAAATTCAAAGCCGACGAGATCGCTTCCGTTATCCAGCAGGAAATTGAACAGTTCGAGTCCCAGATCGACGTCCGCGAGGTCGGTCAGGTCATCGAAGTGGGCGACGGAATTGCGCGCGTCTATGGGCTCTCGGGCGTCATGGCCGGCGAGATGGTCGAATTTCCAGGCGGGGTCCACGGACTGGCCTTCAACCTCGAAGAGAACTCGGTCGGGATCATCATCCTTGGCGACTTCCTCGGGATCAACGAGGGCGACGAAGTCCGAAGCACGGGCCAATTGCTCAGCGTGCCGGTCGGCGATGCCCTGCTCGGGCGGGTGATCGACCCGTTGGGCAACCCGCTCGACGGCGGCGGGCCGATCGTCAGCGACGAGCGGCGACCGGTCGAAGTGATCGCCACCGGAGTGGCCGACCGCCAGCCGGTCAAGGAGCCGTTGCAGACCGGCATCAAGGCCATCGACGCGATGACGCCCATCGGCCGCGGCCAACGCGAGTTGATCATCGGCGACCGCAAGACGGGCAAGACGGCCATCTGCATGGACACGATCATCAACCAGAAGGGCACCGGCGTGAAGTGCTTCTACGTGGCCATCGGTCAGAAGGAATCGACCGTCGCCGGCCTGATCGAAGTGCTCCGTCAGACCGGGGCCATGGAGTACACCACCGTGGTCCTCGCCGGGGCCAGCGATCCAGCGCCGCTGCAATACATCGCGCCCTACTCGGGCTGTGCGATGGCCGAGCATTTCATGTTCAGCGGCCAACATGCGCTGATCGTCTACGACGATCTCTCGCGTCAGGCCCAGGCCTACCGCCAACTGTCGCTGCTGATGCGTCGTCCGCCCGGCCGCGAGGCCTATCCGGGCGATATCTTCTACTGCCATAGCCGGCTGCTGGAACGGACGGCCAAGCTCAACGACGAATTGGGCGGCGGGTCGATGACCG